>JBKQQE010000543.1:0-12649 GCA_052326245.1 Xanthobacteraceae bacterium
CGCTTCGTTCTGCTGCTGCAGCGCCTTGGCTTCCGCCTTGAGGTCCCCGACCTCGTCGGCGCGAGCGGCAACGCCCGTCAGACTGAGCAGCGCCGCCGCATAAATTAGCTTCTTCTTCATAGCCCCAGCCCCCTAGGAATTTCGACAACGCCCCCTCGTGCCTCTGACGCGTTTATCCACGCGTCGAAGCTCTCACGTTGCGAAATGACGACCCCCCGCACACGCAAGCGACGTGCACGGCCATGCGCAATGGAACTTGTGCGCATGCCGCAATTGAAGCCTCTGGCTGGGTTCCATCAATGAAAATAGATTTTAGTTTTGGGGTCGCAATTTTGGGAGAATGCAATTTGACCGTGCCGCGCGCGCAACACCTCACCGGCAGCGACGAAAAGCAGCAGCGCGCTGCAGCAAGGCACCTTAAAGATTTTATTAGTTGATCCGCGCAACGCCGGCAAATCAGTCCGGCCGTAATTCGCTGCCGAGAGCAGCGTCCCGCGGTGCTCGAAATGATGACCGCAGCGGGCAACGACAATCGAACGGATCGCGCCGAAGCACGGGATGCCGGGCTATCTGGCGCCGGTCGGCGACTCGTCCAGCACGCGAAAGGCGTCTTCAAGTTCTGCCGAGATGGGAATGCCGAGCCTTTCGCCGGTCGGCAGCCGGCCCAGGAACCATTTCTTGTACAGCGGCACCAGGTCCTGATTGGTCGCCAGCTTTCGCATCGCGCGCTCGACCGCGGCGGCGAGCTGCGGGTCGTTCCTCGCAAACATGATTCCGTAGGGGTCATACGACAGGTAGTCGCCGACCACCTGGAACCTGTCCTGCGCCTTGTGGATCGCGATCAGGCCGTAGAGCAGCACGTCGTCGGTCGCAAATGCGTCCGCCCTGCCCTCCGCCAGCAACCGGTACGATTGCTCGTGGTCGTCCGCCGCCAGCAAGGTGAGGCCGAGCGCAAGCTTCCGGTCGAGGGCGCGGAGCGCCTGCTCGTTGGTGGTGCCCCGGGTCACCACCACGATCCTGTGGGCCAGATCCTGGATCGACCGGATCGCCGAATTGCGGGCCACCATCAGCTTGGTTCCCGAAATATAGATCACCGGCGAGAACGCCACCCGCGTCGCCCGCTCCGCATTGGCCGTCGTCGACCCGCATTCGAGGTCGACGCTGCCCTTGGCCACCGCGTCGACGCGATCGTCGGACGTGACCCGGACATAGTTGATCGTCAGCGACGGCTCGTCGATGTCCTGGCCGATCTCATCGACGATCGCCTCGCAGATCTCGATGCTGTAGCCGATCGGGCGGCCGGCGCGGTCCAGGAACGAAAACGGCGGCGAGCTGTCGCGGTAGCCCACCGTGACCGCATGGGTGCGCTTGATTCGCGCCAGGTTCGCCGACAGTTCGCCGTCCACGCCTTGCGCAAGCGCCAGGCAAGGCGGCATCGCCAGGGTGACGAGTGTTGCGGCTGCGACAAATCTGCCCAGGTTCATGCGCGCTGCCTGTTGGCGGAGTTACGCCGGCACCGGATCGCCGGGCACCGTGTCGGGCGGCACCACGTCGTCCGGCCCCAGTTCGTGCTCGGCCGCCAGTTCGTTCTCCCACTTCGCCACCACCGCGGTCGCCAGCGAATTGCCGATCACGTTGGTGGCGCTGCGCCCCATGTCCAGGAACGTATCAATTCCCATGATCATCAGCAGCCCGGCCTCGGGAATGTTGAACTGCGCCAGCGTCGAGGCGATCACCACCAGCGACGCGCGCGGAACGCCGGCGACGCCCTTGGACGTGATCATCAGCGTCGCCAGCAATGCGAACTGGGTGCCGAGCGACATCTCGATATTGTAGCTCTGCGCGATGAAGATGCTGGCGAAAGTGCAGTACATCATCGTGCCGTCGAGATTGAAGGAGTAGCCGAGCGGCAGCACGAACGACGATATTCGGTGGGATGCCCCGAAGCGGTTGAGGCCTTCGAGCGTCTTCGGATACGCCGCCTCCGAGCTCGCGGTCGAGAATGCGATCATCAGGGGCTCGCGGACCAGCCTGAGCAGATGCGCGTAACGCGGCCCGATGACGATGAAGCCGACGACGACGAGGATGGCCCACAGCAGCAGCAGGGAGAAGTAGAAGCCGCCCATGAAGACGACCAGCTTCCACAGCACCGCGAGACCGTTCTTCGCCACGGTCGCGGTCACCGCGGCCCAGACCGCCAGCGGCGCGAACAGCATCACGTAGGACGTGACCTTGAGCATGACATGCGCGAGGTCCTCGATCAGGCCGAGCATCGCCTTGGAACGCTCGGGCATCGCGCCCAGCGCCACCGAGAAGAACACCGCGAACACGACGATCTGCAGGATCTCGTTCTGGGCCATGGCGTCGGCGATCGACGTCGGAACCAGGTGGGTGAGGAATTTCTCCAGCGAGAACGCCGAGACCGGCAATCCCGTCGACTGCGTCGCGGCCGGCAGCGTCCCCGGAAAGTTCGCGCCCGGCTGCAGCAGGTTGACCATCAACATGCCGAGCAGCAGCGAGACCAGCGACGCCGTCAGGAACCAGCCCATGGTCTTGGCGAAGATGCGCCCGAGCCGCGCGCCGCTTCCCATATGCGCGATGCCGCCGACCAGCGTGGCGAACACCAGCGGCGCGATGATCATCTTGATCAGGCGCAGGAACAGCATCGCGATCAGATTGATGCTCGAGGCGATGTCGGCGCGGCTGTCCGGAAGATATTGAAAGATCGCGGCGCCCATCACGACGCCGAGCAGCATCGCGCCAAGGATATATTGGGTAAACCTGTTGGACATGACGAACCCCACCCGTGTCCCGGCCGGTCAAGTATGACCGAAACTTCGGGCCGGGCAAATGCTCGCCATCGCGGCAGGCGAATGTCGATTGCTGCCTACTTGCTCGTAATCCGCCAGATCGTGCCGTTGCCGTCTTCCGACACCAACAGCGCGCCGTCGCGCGCCACGGCGACGCCGACCGGGCGGCCCCAGACTTCCGAATCGTCGATCACGAAGCCGGTGACGAAGTCCTCGTAGACGCCCGTAGGCTCACCGTCCTTCAGGCGGATTCGCACCACCTTGTAGCCGGTTCGCCTGGACCGGTTCCATGAGCCGTGCTCGGCGGCAAAGGCGTCGCCGCGATACTCCGCCGGAAAGCCGTGGCCGGTGTAGAAGGTCATTTCCAGCGACGCCGAATGCGGCTGCAGCAGGACATCGGGAACGGTGACCTTGTCCTTGAGATCCGGCCGTTGGCCCGGGTGCCGCGGATCCTCGTTGCCGCCGATATAGAACCACGGCCAGCCGTAGAACGCGCCCTCGCGCACGCGGGTGACATAATCCGGCACCAGATTGTCGCCGAGCCCGTCGCGCTCGTTGGTCGAGCACCAGACGGCGCCGTTCACCGGCTGGACCGCAAGCCCGACGCAGTTGCGGATGCCGGTCGCGAACACCGCGCGGCCGTTGCCATCGGGGTCGAAGGCGAGCACGTCGGCGCGCTCGGCTTCCGGCCCCCAGCTCGCTCCGAGCGCGTGCTGGCCGCTCCACGCCGCCACCCCGCCCGGCGGCTCGCCGGTGCCTTCCGCATCGTTGCTGGCGGAGCCGACCGACACCAGCATTCGCCTGTCGCCGTCGATGAACGCAACATCGCGGGTCCAGTGGCCGCCGCCACGCGGCAGCTCGGCGACGACCGTCTGCGCGGGAGCCGCGGCTTCGATATCGCCGGCCTTGTACCGGAAGCGGACGACGGCGTCGGTGTTGGCGACATAGACCCACTGCGGATGCTCGCCGCTGGGATAGAACGCGATGCCGAACGGCCGGTTGAGGCCGCTTGCATAGACGGCATTCACCACCGGCTTGCCGGCGCCGTCCGGCGCGCGCAGCACGCGGATGCGATTCTGGTGGGTTTCGGCGACGAAGATGTCACCGTTCGGGGCCACGCGCATGATCCGCGGACCGCTCAATCCCTCGGCGAACAATTCCACCTTGAAGCCCGCGGGGACTTGCGGCACCGCCGACGCCGGTCGCGGCACCACCCGGGGCCCGTTCGCCGCCGACGGCGTCGCTCCCGGCCTGGGCAGATCCTTCGCCGTGATCAGTCGGCTCAGGCCCGGGCTGTCGAGACGCCAATCCCCGAACGCGTCAATGCCCCGGAGCGTGGGCGACTGGGCGATCACCGGCCCGCCTCCGGCGGCCGCCAAACAGAGCGCGAGCGTCGCGACTCCACCACCATACAGCCTTCGCATCTTCCGTCGCCTCCGCTTCCGCCTGCCTGCGTGGGAAAGCCTGTTGCCTAGTGGGCTACAGGATGAGCCCACCGTCGACGACCAGCGTCTGCCCGACAATATAGGATGCCAGCGGCGAAGCCAGGAACAGCGCGGCGCCGGCCATGTCGGCGGGCGTTCCGAGGCGCCCGAGCGGGATCTGCTGCAGCGCAGCCTGCAGTCGCTTGGGATTGGACGTGGTGACCTTGGTCAGCTTGCTCTCGACCAGGCCGGGCGCGATGCCGTTGACGCGAATGCCGTCGGAGGCCCACGCTTCGCCCAGCGTCCGGGTCAGTCCCACGGCGCCCGTCTTCGAGGCATTGTAGGCCGGATTGCCCTTGGTCGAATGAAACGCCGCGGTCGAACTGACGATGATCAGCGAGCCCTTCGCGCGCCTGAGCATCGCCTGGAACTTGAGGGCGCAGGCCATCAGGCTCATCAGATTGACCTCGACCACCTTGCGGAAACCGGCCATTTCGAATTCGCCGCGCTGGTAGATCACGGTGCCCTGCGCCAGCACCAGGACGTCGAGCGCATCGAACGGCGGCGCCCAGGCTTCGATCGCGCGCGTGTCGCTGACGTCGAGTTGGGCGTAGTGCAGGCCGCCGAGCGCGGACCCCTCCTCGTCGCGGTAGTCCTGCGCGCCGGCGCGTGTGCCGACCACATGGACGCCGGCGCCCCTGCCGCGAAAGGCCTGCGCGATGCCGTTGCCGATGCCGCTGGAGCCGCCGACGACGAGCACGGTCTTGCCGTCAAAATCCAGTTCGTTGCTCAAGGGTCCGTCCTCTTGTTGTCGCCTGTTGTCGCCTGTTGTCGCCGCTGTCAGCCGGCGCGATCAGTCTACTCCGGCCTGGTGTCGCGCATCATCGCCATGGCGCCGAGGCCGACGGCGGTCGCAAGCAGCGTGTACCAGGCGGGCGCCAGCGCATTGCCGGTGGCGTGGATCAGCCAGGTGACGACCAGCTGCGCGGTGCCGCCGAAGCTCGCGATCGCGACCGCATAGATCGTCGCCAGCGCCCCGCCGCGGATCGACGTCGGCAAGCCCTCGGTGATCGCCACGAATGCCGCGCTGTACGGGATGGTGCTGATCAGGGTCAGGATGCCGAGGCCGCCCAGCAGCGCCAGCGGGCTGCGCGCATCGACGATCCACAGGAAAACCGGATAGGTCAGCACCAGCGCGGCAAGCTGCGGCCAGATCATCACCGGCCGCCGCCCGACGCGGTCCGCCAGCCAGCCGCCGCACAGCGCGCCGACCACGCCGAGGCCGTTGCTGACCACGGTGGTGGCGAAGGCGAGACCCGTTGCCACGCCCAGCGTATTCTCGGCGTAGGTCGTCATGTATTGGGTGACGTAGGTGATGATGGTCCCGCTCGCCAGAATCAGCAGGCCGAGAACGACGATGCGTGCATGCGCGCGAACGACGCCGAGCCTGTAGCCGCGGGGCCGCGCCGGGACCGTATCGGCCTTATGCAGATCTATGGTTTCGGGCAGGCTGCTGCGCAGCCAGAGGCCGAACGGCAGGCAAATCGCGCCGAGCAGAAAGGCGATGCGCCAGCCATAGGAATCGAGCGCCGCGCTGGACATGCTGCTCGACAGCACCAGGCCGACCAGAGCGCCGGCGGTGGCGGCGATCTGCTGGCTCGCGGGCTGCCAGGACACGGCAAGCCCGCGCCGCCCCGGCGGCGCCGCCTCCAACAGGTAAGCCGTGGTCGGGCCAACCTCGCCGCCGAGCGAAAACCCCTGCACCATGCGCGCGACGATCGCGATGATCGGCGCGGCGATGCCGATGGCCTCGTAGGATGGGGTCAGCGCCAGCGCGATGATGGCTGCCCCCATCATGGCGAAGCTCAGGACCATCGCGGGCCGCCGGCCCGCCCGGTCGGAATAGAATCCGAGGACGATGCCGCCGATCGGCCGGGTCACGAACCCGGCCCCGAAGGTGGCCAGCGACAGCATCAGGCTGGCATACTGGCTGTGCGAGGGGAAAAAGGTGTGGCCGATCTGGATGGCGAAGAAGCTGTAGGTGATGAAATCGTAGAACTCGAGCATGTTGCCGATGGTGACGCCGACAACGGCGCGACGACCGAAAGACGGAGGGCCGGGCTGCGCCGCGGGCTGCCGTGAAAATTGTTCAACCATCTTCCTCATCTCGTTGCGGTGCCGGCCAAGGCACCGATTCGATCGTCGCGGCACACCAGAGCTCGGACGATCTGAATCGAATGGTAAGCCAAGACTGCGACAGTGCCTATGTGGATCAAGACAGAGGAGATGCGCAAGCGCACCGCCGACGTCGAGCAAGGCGGGAGCACCAACCCTTCGCGCGGTGGAACGACCGGCGTCGCCGATGCGACGACGCCCCTTCCCGCCGGCGAGACGCCGCGGCCGCCGCCGCGGCCGGCCGCGCCGCCGGCCGGCTGCAGGCCCGCATCGGCGACGGGGCGGCAATGCAATTTGGCCGATTCGCCATCATCCCATTGCGAACCGGCGGCGCCGGATGCAGAGTCAATCTCAAACCCCGTGGCAGCAAAGCCGGTGCGGGACCGCAGGCTTTCGGCCCGCGAATTCACCTTGGAGCGTTGATCAGTGATGGATGACAATCGGCCGACCGCCTCGATCGAGGCCGTCGAACGCGGTCTGGCCTCGGCGGGCTACATTGCCAACAGGCAGATCGCGACAGCAGTCTATCTCGCGGAGCGGATCGAGAAGCCCATCCTGGTCGAGGGCCCGGCCGGCGTCGGCAAGACCGAGCTTGCCAAGGCGATCGCGGCGTGGCGCGGCCTGAAGATGATCCGCCTGCAATGCTACGAGGGACTGGATGAAGCCAAGGCGCTGTACGAATGGAAATATGCCAAGCAGCTGCTCTACACCCAGATCCTGAAGGACAAGCTCGGCGAGGTGCTGGGCGGCGCCGAAACGCTGCCCGCGGCGCTCGACCGGCTGCACGATTTCGGCGACGTCTTCTTCTCCAAGGAATTCGTCGAGCCCCGCCCGCTGCTGCAGGCGCTGGAGCAGCCCAACGGCTGCGTGCTGCTGATCGACGAAGTCGACAAGTCGGATGCCGAATTCGAATCCCTGCTGCTCGAGATCCTGTCTGACTTCCAGGTCACCATCCCCGAACTCGGCACGGTGGTGGCGCTGGCGCCGCCCACCGTGATCCTCACCTCGAACGGCGAGCGCGACCTCGGCGACGCGCTGAAGCGGCGCTGCCTTCACCTTCATATCGGCTTTCCGGAGCAGAAGCTGGAAGAGCGCATCATCGAGAGCCGCGTTCCCGGGATTTCGCAGTCGCTGCGTAGGCAGATCGTCGGCTTCATCAATGCCGTGCGCACCCTCGACCTGAAGAAGCTGCCGTCGGTCAGCGAAACCATCGACTGGGCGCGGGTGCTGGTGCTGCTGCAAGCCTCGGAACTGGATCAGGAGACCGTTCGCGACACCCTCAACGTGCTGCTGAAATACGAGGCCGACATCGAGACCACCGCGCCCCAGATCACGACCTTCATCGACCGGGCCGCGCGCCCGAACGTGTTCGGCTGATATGCGGGAGAACCTGCACCGCTTCTTTCGGGCCGCGCGCGGCGCTGGGGTGCGGGTATCGCCCGCCGAAAGCATCGACGCGATGAAGGCGGTGGCCGATGTCGGCTTTTCCGACCGGGGCATCCTGCGCGACACGCTGCTGCTGACGCTGGCCAAGAGCCAGGAGGAAAAACAGGCGCTGGGCGAGTGCTTCGACCTGTTCTTCGCTCCCCCGGAGGTGGCAAGTCCGGCCACGGCCGACACTGCAACCGACGCGGGCGAACAGCCCGCATCCCCGTCCGGCGAAACCGCGCCGGGTGACGCCGCCGCCGGCGCGCCGGCGCCCGATCTCGGCGAACTCGCGCAGATGCTGCTGTCGCATGATCGCAACCAGATCGCCGCGGCCATCGCCGGCGCGGCGAATGCCGCATCGCTGTCCGACATCCGCTACTTCACCCAGCGCGGCATCTATTCGACGCGAATCCTCGACCTGCTGGGGATCGCGCGGCTGCGGGACGACCTCGAGCAGCTGACGGCGACCAACCCCGCGGACGCCGAACGGCTGGCGGCCGCCACCGACGCCCTGCGCGAAACCGTCCGCGACACGGTCTCGCAGGCGCTGCTGCTGTACGGGCGCGAGGAGACCGAGAACCTCCGCAACGAGATTCTCCGCAACGCCCCGCTGGCCCGGCTCGAGCGCCGCCAGGTCGAACAGATGCAGGCGCTGATCCGCGTGATCGCGCGGCGGCTGCGCGAGCGCTACAGCAAGCCGCGCAAGCGGCAACGGCGCGGCCATCTCGACGTCCGGCGAACCATCCGCCGCAACGCCGGCTGGGGCGGCATCCCGTTCCTGACCACCTGGAAGCGCCGACATCGCGACCGGCCGAAGATCGTCGCCATCTGCGACGTCAGCGGATCGGTGGCGCGGGTATCGGACTTCTTTCTGCTGCTGATTCACAGCCTGCACGAGGTGGTGTCCGACGTGCGCTCGTTCGCGTTCTCCAGCCACCTGATCGAGGTCAGCGACATCCTCGACTCCAGGCCGCCGGAACAGGCGATGAGCGAGATCATGTCGAAGGTCGGGTTCGGCTCATCCGACTACGGCCGGTCGCTGCTGGACTTCGAGAAGGGCTGGATCGACAGCGTGACGCCGAAGACCACGGTGATCGTGCTCGGCGACGCGCGAAACAACAATCTCGACCCGCGCGCGGACATCCTGCGCCGGATCTCCGAGCGGTCGAAGCGCCTGGTCTGGCTCAATCCCGAAGGCCGCATGGCCTGGGGCTGGGGCGATTCCGAGATGCCGCGCTACGCCACCTTCTGCAGCGTGGTGCGGCAGTGCGCCACCGCCAAGCAGCTCGAACGCGCGGTGAGCGACATCGTCGCAACCTATCAGTAGCGGCGATCGACCCCGGCAAGCGCCGGACCGGGCGGAAACATCCCCCGCCGCGCGATCACTCGCCCTGCAGCTCGCCGAACAGAACCCACGCCTTGCCGTCGAACCGCGCCAGCTGCAATTGCCTGATCGCGGTGAAGTGCGTGGCGTCGGTGCCGGCACGGATTCCGGGCAGCAGCATCGGCAGTTCCGACGGTTGCAGGCTTGTGGCCTGCCTGATGATGTTGCCGCGGCTGAATTCGCCGTTGCAGTTCTCGAGCACCTTGGCCATCAGCTGGGCGGCGGTGTACCCCTGCACGTTCAGCCCGTCGGCGAGGCTGGCATTGGGCTGGTACTTCTTCATCCAGGCCACGAACTGCTTGACCGCGCCGTCGTTGGCCCATTTTTCATCCGCGGGGTCCTTGAGGTAAAGTCCGGTGACGATGCCCACCGCGTTCTCCAGGCCCGCCGGCTCTAGCACCGCCGCGATCGAATTCGACACCGCGGGAAGGATGATCAGCGGCTTCCAGCCGATGCTGGCCGCCTTCCGGATCGCCATGGCGGCGAATTTCGGCGTTGCTTCCGCGAAAAAGACGTCGGCGCCCGACTGCTGCATCGCCGTCATCTGGGAATCGATGGTCGGGTCCGAGGTCAGGTAGGTGGTCTGGGAGACCAGCTGGTCGACGTGCTCGCCGAGCCCATCCTTGAAGCCGCGCAGATAGTCCCTGCCGGCATCCTCGTTGGGGATGATGAGGGCGATTTTGGCGTCGGGCCTGGTCTTCAGGATGTATCGCGCGTAGACCCTGCCTTCCAGCTCATAGGGCGGATTGAATCCCACCGTCCAGGGAAAGTGCTGCGGGTCGTTCCAGCGGCTGGCGCCGGATGAAACGAACAGCTGGGGCACCCCGTTGCTGTTCAGGTATTTCTGGACCGCGATGTTCGGCGCGGTTCCGACCGAGCTGAACATCGCAACCACCTCGTCCTGCTCGACCAGACGCCGCGTCTGCTCGACAGTTTTCGGAGGCGAGTAGGCATCGTCGTGAATGATGAACTCGATTTTCCGCCCGCCGATGCCGCCGTTGTCGTTCAGCATCGCGAAATAGGCGTCCGCGGCTCTCACCAGCGTCCCATAGGCCGACGCCGGCCCGCTCAATGGCGCGGTGTTGCCGAGCCTGATCGTGGACTGCGCGGCCGGAACGATCTGCGTCTGCGCCACCAGGATAGCGGCGGCCAATACGCTTCCTCCAAGCACCTTGGCGGGTTTCACGGCAGGTTTGCTCCCGGTTGCGTCTTGTTGTTGCCGCGCGCTGCGCTGCGGGCCGGCGGCATTGCGCCGCTATTTTCACATTGCTTCGATGCAAACGCCATCGCGGCCGTCAGGCGGCGATGGGGGAGCAGGTATTCCCAAATCTTTCGCGAAGCGGCGAGCCGTCGGCCCCGGCACTGGACGTCGGGCCCTGCGTGACGGTTCGGCTTCGCTAGTGCCCGCTTTTCGAAGTTCGTGTCGGGAACCTGCAGCAAGCGACTCACGAACTTCGGAAACGGGGTACTAGATCTCGACCTGGCCGCCGAGTTCAATGACGCGGTCGGGCGGAATCCGGAAGAACTCGGTCGCCGCCAGCGCGTTGCGGTGCATCGCCTCGAACAGCTCGATCCTGATCGGGCTCATGCGCGGCGCCCTTGCGGCAACGATCATCAGGCGGCCGACGAAGAACGAGGTTTCCATCAGCTCGAAGCGGAAGTCCGGCGAGCGGCAGGCCTCGAGCGCCTGCGGAATGTTCGGCTGCTCCATGAAGCCGTAGTGCACCACGATCGAATGGAAATCGTCCGTCAGATGGTTGATCTGGGTCCGCTCGGCCGCGGGGATGTAGGGGGCGTTGTCGGTGACGACGTGCAACAGGATGATGCGCTGATGAATCACCTTGTTGTGCTTGAGATTGTGCAGCAGCGGCACCGGCACCACGTCGACCCGGCTGGTCAGGTAGACGGCCGTGCCGGCAACACGCGGCTTGCCGTGGATCTGGGCGATGAAGGTGCTGAGCGGCAGCGTGTCGCGCTCGAGCTTTTGCAGCATCAGCGCCCGGCCGCGCCGCCAGGTCCAGACCAGGAAGAAGATCACGCCGGCGACGATCAGGGGAACGAACCCGCCCTCGAACACCTTCATCAGATTGGCCGAGACGAACGACAGGTCGACGACGATGAACAGTCCGGCGACCGCCAGGCTCGCGGCCAGGCTCCAGTTCCAGATTTCGCGCATCACCAGGAACATCAGCATCGACGTCAGCAGCATGGTCAGCGAAACCGCGACACCGAATGCGGCCGCGAGGTTGTCGGAGGAGCGGAAGGTAAGCGTGAGCCCGAGCGTCAGCACCATCAGCACCCAGTTGACGGAGCCGACATAGATCTGGCCGTAGCCCTCGGCGGACGTCTGCGTGATGTGCAGGCGCGGACACAATTCCAGCTGCATCGCCTGCCGCGTCATCGAAAACGCGCCGCTGATGATGGCCTGGCTGGCGATGATGGTGGCGATGGTGGCAAGCGCGACCAGCGGCACCTGCAGCGCCGCCGGGCACAGCACGAAGAACGGATTGGCGCCGGCCGCCACCTCGCCGTCGACCACCACGGCCGCCTGCCCGGCATAGTTGAGCAGCAGCATGGGCAGCACCAGACCGTACCAGGCGAGGCGGATCGGCTTGGGCCCGAAATGGCCCATGTCGGCATAGAGCGCTTCCGCCCCTGTGGCGCACAGGAACACCGCGCCGAGCACCAGGAAGCCGGTAAAGCCGTGGGTGAAGAGGTAGCCGAATCCGTAACGCGGATCGAGCGCCATCAGAACGCCCGGGTGGCGCATCACGCCGGTGAAGCCGAGCACGCCGATGGTGATGAACCACACCGTCATCACCGGCCCGAACAGCTTGCCGATCCGGGCGCTGCCCTGCGGCTGCAGCGCGAACAGACCGATCAGGACGGCGACCGACAGCGGCACGATATAAGGCTCGATTTCCGGCACCGGCAGCTTGAGGCCCTCGAGCGCGCTCAGCACCGAGATCGCCGGGGTGATCGCCCCGTCGCCATACAGCAGCGCCGCGCCCAGCACGCCGATCGCGATCACGCCGGCGCGGCTGCCGTGCTTGATGCCGAGCAGCGACATCAGCGCCAGGATGCCGCCCTCGCCGTCATTGTCGGCCTGCATCACCACGGCGACATACTTGATCGACGTGGTGATCAAGAGCGTCCAGACGATCAGCGACAGCATGCCGATCGCGACCTCGGGGGTCGCGCCGCCGCCCCATTCGAGCGCCGTCTTCATGGTGTAGAGCGGGCTGGTGCCGATGTCGCCATAGACCACCCCGAGCGCGCCGAGCGCCATCACGCCCAGGCTGCCGCGCGGCACCGCGCTCCTGTTCTCGACCGCAGCAATCGAACTCATCGGCAGGTCCCCTCGAGTGTCCCGGTTCTGACGTTCGTATCACTTTGCGGCGAACTCGTTTACGAACGTCAGAACCAAG
>JBKQQE010000544.1:0-20107 GCA_052326245.1 Xanthobacteraceae bacterium
CTATCTGCAGAAGCTGATCAAGGACAAGGGCGGCGCCATCGTCTGGGCGCCGATCCGCTATTCCTACGACACCCACAACCTCGACCTGCCGACCCCGGCGCCGTCGAAGCCGACCTGGCTGTTGACCGAGGCCGAATGCCGTCCGGTGGTCGAGCGCAAGGGCCTCAAGAGCTGCAGCGATCTCGAATACAACTGGCTCGGCACCGACGATCAGGGACGCGACGTGGTGGCGCGCCTGATCTACGGCTTCCGCATCTCGGTGCTGTTCGGCCTGGCGCTGACCATCATCTCGTCGGTGGTCGGCGTCGCCGCGGGCGGCGTGCAGGGCTATTTCGGCGGCTGGGTCGATCTCGGCTTCCAGCGCTTCATCGAGATCTGGACCTCGATTCCCTCGCTGTATCTGCTGCTGATCCTGTCGTCGGTGCTGGTGCCCGGGTTCTTCGTGCTGCTGGGCATCCTGCTGCTGTTCTCCTGGGTGTCGCTGGTGGGGCTGGTGCGCGCCGAATTCCTGCGCGGCCGCAATTTCGAATACATCCAGGCGGCACGCGCGCTCGGCGTTTCCAACGGCGTGATCATGCTGCGCCACCTGCTGCCCAACGCCATGGTCGCGACCATGACGTTCCTGCCCTTCATCGTCTCGTCGTCGGTGATGACGCTCACCGCGCTCGACTTCCTCGGCTTCGGCCTGCCGCCGGGCTCGCCGTCGCTCGGCGAGATGCTGTCGCAGGGCAAGGCCAACGTGCAGGCGCCGTGGCTCGGCTTCACCGGCTTCTTTTCGGTGGCGGTGATGCTGTCGCTGTTGATCTTCATCGGCGAAGCGGTGCGCGACGCCTTCGATCCGCGCAAGACATTCAGGTAGGAGCGGGGGCATGGACGCCGTCAATCAACCGCTGCTCGACATCCGCGATCTGTCGGTGGCGTTCCGCCACGACACCGGCACCTCGCGGGCCGTCGACCGGATCTCGTTCGCCATCCGCCGCGGCGAATGCGTGGCGCTGGTCGGCGAATCCGGTTCCGGCAAGTCGGTCAGCGCGCTGTCGGTGCTGCGGCTGCTGCCGTACCCGACCGCATCGCATCCCTCCGGCAGCATCCGCTTCAAGGGCCGCGACCTGCTGGCGATGCGGGAGGACGAGATCCGCGCGATCCGCGGCAACGACATCTCGATCATCTTCCAGGAGCCGATGACGTCGCTCAACCCGCTGCACACGGTCAGCGCGCAGATCGGCGAGATTCTGGCGCTGCACGGCGGCCCGCGCGGCGAGCGCGCCCAGGTCCGCACCGTCGAACTGCTGCGCCAGGTCGGGATCGCCGATCCGGAGACCCGGCTCGGCAGCTATCCGCATCAGCTGTCCGGCGGACAGCGCCAGCGCGTCATGATCGCCATGGCGCTCGCCAACGAACCCGATCTCCAGATTGCGGACGAGCCGACCACGGCGCTCGACGTCACTGTTCAGGCCCAGATCCTGAAGCTGCTGGCCGACACCCGCGCGCGGCTCGGCATGAGCATGCTGTTCATCACCCACGATCTCGGCATCGTGCGGCGCATCGCCGACGTGGTCTGCGTCATGAACAACGGCAAGATCGTGGAGAGCGGTCCGGTCGAGCAGGTCTTCACCGCGCCGAAGCATCCCTACACCCGCGCGCTGCTGGCGGCGGAGCCGAAGCCGGATCCGGCGCCGCCGCGCCCGACCGAGCCGGTGGTGATGAAAACCGACGATCTGAAGGTCTGGTTTCCGATCAAGCGCGGCTTCCTGCGCCGCACCGTCGGCCAGATCAAGGCGGTCGACGGCGTCAGCATCTCGATCCGCAAGGGCGAGACGCTGGGCGTGGTCGGTGAATCCGGCTCGGGCAAGACCACGCTGGGGCTGGCGCTGCTGCGGCTGATCTCGTCGACCGGCCCGATCGTGTTTCTCGGCAACAATATCCAGGGCCTGCGCTTCGAGCAGCTGCGGCCGTTTCGCCGCGACATGCAGATCGTGTTTCAGGATCCCTATGGCGCGCTCAGCCCGCGGATGTCGATCGGGGACATCGTCGCCGAAGGCCTCACCGTGCACCAGCCGCAGCTCGACCGCGAGGCGCGCGAGGCCCGGGTGATCGCCGCGCTCGAGGAAGTCGGCCTCGATCCGCTGACCCGCTTCCGCTATCCGCATGAATTCTCCGGCGGCCAGCGCCAGCGCATCAGCATCGCCCGCGCCGTGGTGCTGGAGCCGAATTTCGTCGTGCTCGACGAGCCCACCAGCGCGCTCGACATGCTGTTCCAGGCGCAGATGGTGGACCTGTTGCGCGCCCTGCAGCGCCGGCGCGACCTGACCTACCTGTTCATCTCGCACGACCTGCGGGTGGTGGCGTCGCTCGCCAGCCACCTGATCGTGATGCGCGACGGCAAGGTGGTCGAGGAAGGCGCGGCCGCCGAACTGTTCAAGCGCCCGAAGACCGACTACACGCGCGCGCTGTTCGCCGCCGCGTTCCGCAACGAGGCGGCGCCGGGGGCGTAAGGCTCGCCGATGCGGCGGCAGGCGCCTGCGACCGGCTCAAACCGCAACAGCAACACGGGCAGCAGCTGTCACGGCGCCAGCCGCCGTATGCTGGTGAGTTCGCTGCCCGCCGCCTCGATGCGGGCAAGCGCATCGGCCAGCGGCTCGATCACGGTGGCCATGTGGAACGCATTGGCGTGGATGATGCTGCCCGGGTCGCGCACGATCGCGACATGGCCGTTCCAGAACATCAGATCGCCGCGCCGCAGCGTGCCCGGCGCGGGCGCGGCCACGGCGGTGCCGAGCGCGGCCTCCTGCATGTCGCTGTCGCGCGGCGCTTCGATGCCGGCGGCGGCCAGCGCAATCTGCACCAGACCCGAACAGTCGATGCCGAGGCTGGTCTTGCCGCCCCACAGATAGGGCGTGCCGACGAACCGCTCGGCGACCGCGACGAAGTCGGGTTCGACGAAGTCGCACGCCGCCACGTGGCACAGCGGCAGATAGTGGCGCTGGCTGGTGATGGCGAAGTTGGCGTCGGTGCGCACCACCTCGATGCCGGCGCCAAGCGGCAGGGTGTCGACCGGCGGCAGCTTGATGGACGGGCCGGGAAACGCGAAGGTGCGCAGCGCGGTGACCTTGTGGGTGGGCGTGCTGCGCGGCCTGACCAGCGCGAGGTCGGGAAGCCAGCCGACATAGCCGTCGCTGTTGAGCTGTCCCCAGGCCCAGCCTTCGATGTTGCGGTCGTAGATCGTGACGCGCTCGCCCTTCAGCGCCTGGGTGTCGAGCGCGGCGTCGTGGGAGGGCTGGCGCCGCAACGGAACGATGGCGTCGAACACCTCGAACTCCTCGCCCTCGACGAAGCGTTCGGCCTCGACCTCGCCTTCGAGCCGCTTGGCGGCAAGGTCGGGCCGGGCGGGGGTGAGGCGCGGATCAGCCATAGCGCTCGCCCAGCATGCGGAAGATGGCGCGTGCCGCCTGGCATTCGCCGCCCTCGGGGCGTGCCGGCTTCGCCGTCGGGGTCCAGCCGTAGATATCGACGTGCAGCCAGCGGGTCGCGGGATCGACGAAGCGCTGCAGGAACAGCGCGCAGACGATCGAGCCGGCGAAGCCGTTGGATGGCGCGTTGTTGATGTCCGCCACCTTGGAGTCGAGCCATTTGTCGTAACCGGGCCACAGCGGCATCCGCCACAACGGATCGTTCTCCGCCATCGCGCAGCGCGCGAGCTCGGCGGCAAGCGCATCGTCGGGGGTGTAGTACGGCGGCAGGTCCGGCCCCAGCGCGACGCGGGCCGCGCCGGTCAGGGTGCCGAGATCGATCACGAGGTCGGGCTGCTCCTCGCAGGCCAGCGCCAGCGCGTCGGCCAGCACCAGCCGCCCCTCGGCATCGGTGTTGCCGATCTCGACGCTCGGTCCCTTGCGCGAGGCAAAGATGTCGAGCGGGCGCATGGCGTCGCCGGCGACCGAATTCTCCACCGCCGGGATCAGCACGCGCAGCCTGAGCTTCAGCTTCGCCGCCATCACCATCTGCGCCAGCGCCAGCACGTTGGCGGCGCCGCCCATGTCCTTCTTCATGATCAGCATGGCGCTGGACGGCTTGAGATCGAGGCCGCCGGTGTCGAAGCAGACCCCCTTGCCGACCAGGGTGACCTTGGGGTGGGAGGGATCGCCCCACGTGAAGTCGATCAGCCGCGGGGCGCGCGTCGAGGCGCGGCCGACCGCGTGGATCAGCGGAAAATTCGCGGCCTTGAGTTCGTCGCCGACGATGCAGGAATACGCCGCATCGAAGCGGCCGGCGAGCTGGCGCGCGCTGTCGGCGAGGTCGTCCGGTCCCATTTCGTTGGCGGGGGTGTTGATGAGGTCGCGGGCCAGCGCCGCCGCCTCGCTGACGCGAATCACGGCGTCGATGTCGACGCCGGCCGGCGGCACCAGGCGGGCCCGTTCGGTGTCCGACTTGCGGTAGCGGCTGAAGCGGTAGCTTCCCAGCGCGAAGGCCAGCGTCGCCAGGCGGGGATCGGCCGGCGCGTTGGCGAAGCTGTAGACGCCCGCCGGCAGCAGGTCCGGCAGCGCGCCGGGGCGGAACGGGTCACCGCCGGCAATGCCCGGCTCGTCGAGCCCGAACACCACCTGCGCCAGCGCGCCGTCGGCACCCGGCAGCGCCAGATATTGTCCCGGCTTCGCCGTAAAGCCGTTGGCCTCGGCGAACCGCGCGGCGGCGGCGGGCAGCGCGGCCTTGACGCCCGGCCAGCTCGATTTGGTCGCGAAGGTGATCGGCGTGGCCGCGGCCGGGTTGAATTCGAAGGGGCTCGTCATCGGGCTCTCTGTTGTCGAAACGATCGGGCCGGGTTAACCGGGCGTTAGGGTTAACGGTCTATTGCTGGCGAGCATCTGCTGCCGCGCTTTGCCGGACCTCGCTGAGTCAATGTCCATGCGTCATCATCGTCACAACGCCCGGTTCCTGCATTCGGCCGCTGGTGCCGCGATTCTGGCCGCGACGCTGGGGGGGTGTCAAACCACGGCGCAGTCTCCGGATATCACGGGCTCTCTCACCGGTCCACGCGCCGCGCAGGCGGCGATTCCGGGCGACAGCAATGCGTCCGCGATCGAGGCCCTTGGCGAGCGCTACCGCGCCAACCCGCGCGATCCCGACGCCGCCTTGCGCTACGGCCAGGCGCTGCGGGCCAACGGCCAGCGCGCGCAGGCGGTGGCGGTGCTCGAGGCCGCGTCGCTGGCCAATCCCGGCAACAAGGCGGTGCTCGCCCTGTACGGCCGCGCGCTCGCCGACAACGGCAATTTCAAGCAGGCCTTCGACACCTTGAGCCAGGCGCATACGCCGGCGAATCCGGACTGGCGCATCCTGTCGGTGCAGGGCACCACCCTCGACCAGATGGGCCGCCACGAGGAGGCGCGCCGCTACTATGCCAGCGCGCTGAAGATCCGGCCGGACGAGCCCTCGGTGCTGTCGAATCTCGGGCTGTCTTACATGCTGACCAAGGAACTGGCCAGGGCGGAAGAGGTGCTGCGCCGCGCCCATACCAGCGAAAAGTCCGACCCGCGGATTCGCCAGAACCTGGCGCTGGTGGTCGGGCTGCAGGGCCGCTTCCCGGAGGCCGAGATGATCATCAAGGCCGATCTGCCCCCCGACGAGGCCGCGGCCAATGTCGCCTATCTGCGGCAGATGCTGAGCCGCGACGGCGCCCGGCAGGGCGCGCGCGGCGATGCGGCGGATCCGGCGCGGCGATCCTGATCGCGCCGAGCCGGCTTGATCTCAGGCCCCGCCATCGTCGACCGGACGGCGCGAACGCGCCGACGTCTTGACCTGTCCCCGCGCAATGCCCATCCCGAGCTCGAAGCTGTCGGCAATCTGCCGGGCCTTTTCGATGAAACGCGCCGCGGCGGGCTGCGGACAGAGATCGATGACCGTTGCCTCGAACAGATGCAGCCAGCGATCGAAATGCGCCGTGTCGATGGCGAGTTCGATATGGGCAAGCATCGGCTGGCCACGATAGCGCCCGGTGCCCAGCACGACCGAGGACCAGAACTCGCAGAGCTTCGCCAGGTGAAAATCCCAATCCCGCACCCTTGCCGCAAAGATCGGCGCCAGCAGCGAATCGGATCGAACGCGTGCGTAGAACGCGGCGACCAGCCGCTCGATCATCGCTTCGTCAATTCCGGTTTGATCCGCGGTCACGAGGCTCATGTTGCAATCTGGAGAAGTTTCGGACCGACGCAGCATGCGCCGCCGTTGGCAATATCTCGATTGAAGACGTTACGATCAATCGCTCAGATCCCGAGACGCCGCAAGCAAATCCGCCAGCCGTCGGGCCCCTGTTCCGGGCAGGACCGGTCGCGGCGCGCACCCTCCGACGCAACTCGTTGATTTCCCAGCACGAACGCGCTCCTTGAGAAGTCGATGGCCGGGCAAAGCCCAGTCCGCAGGTTCACGCCGCCGGCTTGATGCCGAAATTTCGGGGTTTCAACATCAGTCGGCCAAGGTGCGGCGGTCGAGCGCGGTGAAGGCCACAAGCGCCTCGTTGAGAACGCCTCGCAACCGGCAGCGAGGCGTGATCGCGCAATGCGATTCAATCTTGTCGCATCATGATCTAGAGAGTCCGCATCAGGCGATTGTCGAGCTGACCACGCTGCACGAACGCCACCGTCTTTTCGGCGAGCACCGGAGCCAACAGAAAGCCATGCCGGTAGAGGCCGTTCACGGCGATTTCGCCACGGTCGATGACGATTCGCGGCAGATTGTCGGGAAACGCCGGCCGAAGGCCGGCGCCGACCTCGACAATCCGTGCTTCGGCGAAGCCCGGATGCACCGCATAGGCAGCCGTCAACAGCTCGAGGACGGATCGGGCGCTGACGCCTTCGTCTTCGCATTCGATCGTTGTCGCGCCCAACATGAACCGGTTGCCGCCGCGCGGGATTACGTACAGCGGCCAGCGCGGATGCATCAGCCGGACCGGACGCGACAGCTGCACCTCGGGCGTCTCGACCACGATCATTTCGCCCTTTACCCCGCGAAGGTCGGGGAACTTGCCGCGCGCGCCGAGCCCGCGACAGTCGATCACCATGTCGAACATGCCGGCCAGCGCCGACGGTTCGCACTCGGTCTGAAAGCAGATCGCGCCGCCCGCCGCGACGATGCGCTGGTGGATGACCGGAAGCACGATTCGCGGTTCGACATGGCCTTCGCCGGGAAAGAACAGCCCGCCGCTGAACTTCGGCGCAAGCGACGGCTCGAGTTGCGCCAGACCTGCGGCATCGATCGCTTCGTGCCCGCTGGTTAGCCGGGCAAACCGCTCCAGATCGGGGCGGTCGCGCGGATGAGCAATCACGATGGTGCCGTTGAATGTCGTTTCAGGCAGCAGCCGCCGCCACAGCTCCAGCGACCGGATGCCGAGATCGGTGATGATCGGCTCGGCGCCCTCACGCTCGCACCACGGCGCCAGCATGCCGCCCGCCCAATGGCTTGTCGCATGCGTCAACGCGGTCTCGTCACGGTCATAAAGGGTGACCTGGTAGCCCGCCAACGCAAACAGCAAAGCCTGCCAGCTGCCCGCGATGCCGGCTCCCACGACGCCGATGCGCGAGATGCTCCGCGTCGCGTTGGTCATCGCCCGTTGTCCGATCCCGACCGGTTGCCGCATCGATCGCCGGACCATGCCCGGGCCGGGACCATCATGTCCCGGACCGCGAGCAGATTGATGGCGCGACGCGCGATGTCGTCGACCGCTTCGTCGATCGACCGCGGATGAAGGTAGAACGCCGGCACCGGCGGTGCCACGATGGCGCCGATCTCGGTGGCCTGCACCATGGCGCGCAAGTGACCGAGGTGCAGCGGACTTTCGCGGGCCAACAGCACAAGCCGCCGCCGCTCCTTGAGTTGCACGTCAGCGGCCCGGCTCAGCAGATTGTCGAGTTGTCCCCAGGCGATGCCGGACAAGGTCCGGATCGAGCACGGGGCCACGATCATCCCCGCAACGGGATACGAACCGCTGGCAATGCAGGCGCCGACGTCGGTATGCGCGTAGCTGCGAAAGGCCAGTCCGCGCAATCGATCGAGCGCGCCGTCGCCGAGCTCCTCTGCAACCGTGATCTCGGCCGCCGGCGACACCACCAGATGGACATTGCAGGTCGGGACCGCTGCCAGCAGCTCCACGATTCGCATCCCGATAACAGCGCCCGACGCGCCGCTCACCCCAACGACGATGCCCTGTTTCTCCGTCATGGCCGCCACCTGGGGCACGCTCCGCTGCCGCTCATACCGCAATCGCGGGCTCACCCGGATTTAGGGGCGCGCGAAGGAAGGCGTTGGTCATCGGCACGCCCGGATAGATCGCCGTCAATTCGCTCATGCCCTGTTCGGGACTGAGGTGACCATCGAGGACGCTTCGGAATGTTCGTGCCACGGCGACCATGTCGCAGCATTGCGGCGACAGCCTCAACGACGCGACGCCGGCGCGCGTCAGGTCGTCCAGGTCCATGATCAGGTTGGTGCACGCATGGCTCAGCATTTGCACCCCGTTCACGACCAGAAAGCGCTGGTCGTCCAGCGTATCGACCGCCAGCCCGTCCGGATCGGCCGCGCAAACGAACTGACAATTGTCCTTCGTCAGCTTGTGCAGGCGCGCATGATAGCAGCGGGCGGAGATCGCCAGCGGGGCCCGGCCGAATGCGAAGATCTCGATGTCGGTCGATGATTTCATCGCCGCAGCGATGGCGGCGACGGACCCGAACGGCAGCTCCGGCGGCAGGCAGATGCTGCGGGCGCCCTGGGCCGCGAACCACCGCGCCGTGCTTTCATTGTAGACGTTGACGAAAGGACCGATGACGTGCGGCCGTCCACCAACGGACGCCAGGCAGGTCACGTCGTTGGCTTCGAGCATGAAACCTGCGTCGCGCACGGTCTCCTCGATGCGCCGCCGTTCCCTGGCCAGCGTGATCAGGGCCAGCGAACTAACCAGGACCTGCTTGCCGGATGCCGCCAGCCGTTCGATCACGGCCGGCAGGTGTTCGTCGAAGAACGGGGCCCGCTTCGAGCAGACCACTTCGCCCACTGCGACGGTGTCCACCGGCGCCTCATCGGCGACGCGAAAATAGAAGTCCCGCCAGGCTTCGGGCTGCCAGTTGAACAGGACCGGACCAAGCGTCAGCTGCATCGGGGTTCCTCGTGGCTGCTGGCCCGGCGCCAGTGCTGCGACTCCAGGTCCTTTGCCATTACGTCCGTCATCGCCACGTCTTGCGGTAGGCGCCCAGCGTCGCGCTCTGCCCCTCGGTGAGGGCGGCAAGACCGCCGGCAGGGCGCGGCGTACCGGCTTCGAGCGCGGCAAGCTGCGCGCGGAAGTCGCGCACCACGCCCTCGGTATAGGCGCGGCCGCGCTGCCGTCCCTCGATCTTGAGCGCGGTGACGCCGGCGTCGCGCAACGCCGGCAGGATCTCGGCGGCGTTCAGGCTGACCGGATCCTCGAACAGGTAGCCGGAGCCGAGCGCGGTCTTGAAGCGGCCCTTGCACAGCGTCGGATAGGCGGCGGCCTCGCCCGGAGCGAAGCGGTTGATGGTGAATTCGCCGAGCGTGGAGACCATCGTGCCGTTGTCGTTGCGATAGGCGACATGGCTGGCGGGAGAGCAGACACCGTTCATGTTCGGGGATTGACCCGTGACATGGGACGACAGCGAGCAGCGGCCCTCCGCCATCACGCACAACCCGCCGAACACGAAGACCTCGGTTTCGCAGTCGATGGAGGCGGTGATCGCGGCGATTTCCGCCACCGTCAGCACCCGCGGCAGCACGACGCGGCGGACGCCGAACTGGCGCACATAGACGCCGATCGCGTCCGGATTGGCGGCCGCCGCCTGCACCGACAGATGCAGGCGCTGCCCGGCATGGGTCCGCGCGGCATAGTCGAGCAGGCCGATGTCGGCCAGGATCAGCGCATCCGCTCCGGCGGCGACCGCATCGTCGACGGCGCGATGCCACAGCGCCTCGCCGCCGGCGCGGGCGAAGGTGTTGACGGCGACCAGAACCTTGACCCCACGGCGATGCGCGTAGGCAATTCCATCGCGCAGCTCGGCGCGATTGAAATTCAGCCCCGGAAAATTTCGCGCGTTGGTGGCGTCGGCAAAGCCGCAGTAGACCGCATCCGCGCCCGCGTCGACGGCGACGCGCAGGGCCGCGGGAGTCCCGGCGGGGCAGATCAGCTCCATCGGCGTGCCTCCACCCGCGAGATGGCGCTCGCAACCTCCTGCAAGCGCGACAACGCGCCCCGTAGCAGGCGATGGCTCAAGGGTGCGAGCGGCCCGAACAGCACGGCTGTATCCGCCACCAGATCGACGCCGGCGTCCTCGATGGCATTGCGCAAGGCGAGAACCGCCTCCATGTCGCCCTCGATGACGAGGTCGCGCGAAAAGAACAGCGCGTCGCCGTCATAGGATCCATCGATCAGGCCCAGCAGAGCGATCAACGGTCCGGCAATCCGGACGGAGACGCTACGGGGCAGCACCCGCACAACGGCGATGGTCGGGGTCCGCGGGTGCGGCGCTATGACGAAAGCAAATGGCAGATCGGTCGGCTCGATCCCGAACCGCTTGTGAGCGTGCGGGCCGAGACGCTGGAACAGCCCCGGGTGCCGCAACGCCACCGAGCGCAGCACATGCGTCAGCGCCCACCGCAGCGGCTCCAGCGGCAACGGCTGCATCCCGAGGGAAAGCAGTCTTGGCAGCTTAGGTATTGTCGATGGTGTCACCCGCGAATACCTCCGAACTATGCATCTCTAGCCGGCATCCGCGCGAAGTCCTTGTTCCCCGTCAAAGACGGCCAGCGCCATTCGCGGGATCCGGTATCTGGAGGTGAAGAGTGGCCAGCCGTGACCTGCCGCCGTTCCGCGATCTGCGAAGCTTCACGACCCATCTCGAAGCCAAGGGGCAACTGGTTCGCATGAGCGAACCGGTTTCGGTCGTGCACGAGATCACCGAGATCCATCGACGGGTGCTGCGCGATTACGGGCCGGCTCTGCTGTTCGAAGCGCCGATCCTGCCCGACGGAACGCCGGCAGCGATGCCCGTGCTGGCGAACCTGTTCGGCACCCGGGAGCGAATCGCCTGGGGCTTTGGCATCGAACCGGGCAAACTCGCCGAATTCGGCGCGCATCTCGCCGCGCTGCGCGAGCCGAGCCCGCCGCGCGACCTTGCGGATGCCATGTCCAAGCTGCCGCTCGCCCGTGCCGCACTGGCGATGCGGCCGAAGACGGTTGGTTCTCCGCCGGTGCAGGAGGTCGTGCTGCGCGGGGACGCGATCGATCTCACCCGGCTTCCCGCCCAGATCTGCTGGCCCGGCGAGCCGGCGCCGCTCATTACCTGGCCGCTGGTCATCACCCGCTCGCCGGACGACGGCGCCTGCGAGCAACCCAATGTCGGCGTCTACCGCATGCAGATCATCGGCCGCGACCGCGCCATCCTGCGCTGGCTCGCGCACCGCGGCGGGGCGCGCCACCATCATCAATGGAAGGCGCTCGGCGCCGACATGCCGGTTGCGGTGGCGATCGGGACGGATCCCGCCACCATCCTGTCCGCGGTGCTGCCGCTGCCGGAGACGCTTTCGGAAATCCGTTTCGCCGGCCTGATCGCCGGCCGGCGACCGCGGATGTCGCCCTGCGTTACCGTGCCGCTGATGGTGCCGGCGGACGCCGAAATCGTCATCGAGGGGATGGTCTGCGCCGAAGAAACCGCACCCGAGGGACCGTTCGGCGATCACACCGGCTACTACAACGCGGTCGAGAATTTTCCGGTGCTGCGGGTCACCGCGGTGACCATGCGTCGTGCCCCGATCTACCTGTCCACCTTCACCGGCCGCCCGCCCGACGAACCGTCGCGGATCGGGGAGGTTCTCAATGAGTTGTTCGTGCCGTTGGTGCGCAAGCAGCTCCCCGAAGTGATTGATCTGTGGCTGCCACCGGAGGCCTGCTCGTATCGAATCGGGGTTGCCTCGATCAGCAAGCGCTATCCGGGGCAGGCGCGCCGCGTCATGCTGGCGCTGTGGTCGCTGCTGCCGCAGCTCAGCTACACCAAGTTCCTCATCGTCGTTGATGCCGATATCGACGTGCGCAACTGGGCCGACGTGATGTGGGCGATCTCGACCCGTTCCGACCCCTCCCGCGATCTGGTTACGCTGGCCGATACGCCGATCGACTATCTCGATTTCGCCTCGCCGCGAACGGGTCTCGGCGGCAAGCTCGGGATCGACGCGACCAACAAGATCGGCGCGGAAACGACGCGGGAATGGGGCCGGGTCATGAAAATGGACGCCGACGTCACCGCCCGCGTCGATGCCATGTGGCATCGCCTCGGAATTCCGCCGTCCGCGACCTGATTCCGATCCCGCGGCGGCGCAAGCATGATCCGGAAAAGTGGAAACCGGTTTTCCGAAAAGATCATGCTCAAACAAAGGGTCGAGATCATGATGCGATTCAATCTATTCGCATCATGATCGAGCCGGGGCGGCGTCAGCAGCGTCCCGGCTTTCAGTTGAATCGCAATCCGCGCCGGGCTGATTCGGACCAATCAGTTGCGCGTTATCGAGTCCGGACCTCAGTGCATGTAGGCCGACACCTTGAGGCCGGTTGGGCCGAGAATCACGACGAACAGCACCGGCAGGAAGAACAGGATCATCGGCACCGTCAGCTTCGGCGGCAGCGCCGCCGCCTTCTTTTCCGCCTCCGTCATGCGGATGTCGCGGTTCTCCTGGGCCAGCACCCGCAGCGTGGTGCCGAGCGGGGTGCCGTAGCGTTCCGCCTGCTGCAGCGCCAGCGATACCGACTTCACCGCCTCCAGCCCGATGCGCTTGGCGAGATTTTCGTACGCCGTCTTGCGGTCCTGTAGATAGGACAATTCCGCCGTCACCAGCATCAGTTCTTCGGCCAGCGCGATCGACTGCGTGCCGATTTCCTGGGCCACCCTGCGAAACCCGGCTTCGATCGACATGCCGGATTCGATGCAGATCAGCAGCAGATCGAGCGCGTCCGGAAACGCCCGCTTGATCGAGAGCTGCCGCTTGGAGATGGCGTTCCTGAGGAACAGCATCGGGGCCTGCATGCCGAGATAGGCGGCACCGACGCACATCGCCAGCTTCATCAACGCGGTCTGCTGCAGGTTGGCGATCAGGAAGATGTAGATCGTCGATCCGAGCAGGAACGCGATCGGCGTGACCAGCCGGAAGAACAGGAACGTGGTGTAGGGCGCCGAGCCGCGGTAGCCGGCCATCACCAGCTTGTCGCGCGCGCTCTCCTGCGCCAGCCACTTGGTGAGGTTGAAGTCGGTGACGGCCTTCTGCACCAGCTGGCGCGGCGCCTGTCGCAGCGCCACCTTTTCATTGCGGTTGAGCCGCTCGCGCTCGCGCTGCTTCATGCGCTCGCGCTCGTTGGCCACCGCCTTCATGCGCTTGCCGAGGTTCTCGCCGGCTAACAGTGGCGTGATCAGCGTGTAGGCGGTCGCAGTCACGGCGATTGCGGCCAGCAGCATCGCCATGAAGCGGGTGTCGTGGAATTTTTCGATCAGGAAATCGATCATCGCTGACCCTCAGAAGTCGAAATTGATCATGCGTTTCATGACGTAGATTCCCATGCTCATCCACACCACGCAGCCCGCCAGCATGAGGCGGCCGGTGGGATGGGTCCACAGCAGCGAGATGTAGTCGGGCGTCGAGATGTAGACCAGCAGCATCACGATCGGCGGCAGCGAACCGATGATCGCGGCGGAAGCCTTGGCTTCCATCGACATCGCCTGGATCTTGCCGGCCATCTTCCTGCGGTCGCGCAGCACTTTCGACAGGTTGCCGAGCGCTTCAGACAGGTTGCCGCCGGACTTCTGCTGGATGCCGATGACGATGCCGAAGAAATTGGCCTCTGGCAGCGGCATTCTGTCGTAGAGCCGGGCGCAGGCTTCGCTGAGCGGCATGCCGACGGCCTGGGTCTCGACGATCGCCGCGAATTCGCTCTTCAGCGGCTCGGGCGAATCGGCGGCCACCACGCGAATCGAATCGAACAGCGGCAACCCCGACTTGATGCCGCGCACGATGACGTCGACGGCGTCGGGCAGGGCGGCGAGAAACTTCTTCTCCCGCCGGTTCTTGAGGAAGCCGAGCACCCAGCGCGGCAGCCCGAAGCCCGCAGCGAAGGCCAGCCCCATCGCCGCGATCAGCCCGGCGCCCACCGCCATGGCGGCGACGAAGAAGGCGCCGCCGAGGATGCCCGACACGATGTAGAACTTCTGCTTCGACCAGTCGAGCCCGGCCTGGTAGAGCCGGGTCGAGATCGTGACCCGCTGCGACTTCCTGCTGCGCTCCTCGATCTCCTTGAGCGACGTCTCGATCTGCTCGCGGCGGCTGCGCAGGTTGCGGTCCTGGCCGCGCGCAGCTGCAGGCTCCTTCTTTGACAGCGCTTCACGGCGCTTCTGCCCCTGCTGATCGCCGGACAGCAACGGATAGACGAACACCCAGAGGATGCCGCCGACCGTCATCGCGGCGAGCACGGCGAGCGCCAGCACCGGCATCTTCATTGGTCACGCTCCTGCTGCATCTCAATCATCCAACACCAGTCGTTGCCCGCCCCGGCGGTCGGGCCGGATCGCGGCCTTCCGGATCATCCTCTGTCCAGCGGTTCCGCCTCGGCCGCGTCGAGCGCCGCCGCCAGGCGTTTTTCCTCGCCGAAGTAGCGGGCGCGCTCCCAGAATTTCGGACGGCCGATGCCGGTGGAGCGGTGGCGGCCGATGATCTTGCCGTCGGTGTCCTCGCCGATCATGTCGTAGAGGAAGATGTCCTGCGTGATGATGGTGTCGCCTTCCATCCCGATCACTTCCGTGATGTGGGTGATGCGGCGCGAACCGTCGCGCAGGCGGGCGGCTTGAATGATGACGTCGATGGAGGAGCAGATCATCTCGCGGATGGTGCGGGACGGCAGCGTGAAGCCGCCCATGGTGATCATCGATTCGCAGCGCGACAGCGCCTCGCGCGGATTGTTCGCGTGCAGGGTTCCCATCGAGCCGTCGTGGCCGGTGTTCATGGCCTGCAGCAGGTCGAACGCCTCGGGGCCGCGGACTTCGCCGACGATGATGCGTTCGGGCCGCATGCGCAGGCAGTTGCGAACCAGTTCGCGCATCGTCACCTGGCCTTCGCCCTCCAGGTTGGGCGGCCGGGTTTCCAGCCGCACCACATGCGGCTGCTGCAGCTGCAGCTCGGCCGCGTCCTCGCAGGTGATCACGCGCTCGTCGTGATCGATGTAGTTGGTCAGGCAGTTCAGCAGCGTGGTCTTGCCCGAGCCGGTGCCGCCGGAGATCAGCACGTTGCAGCGGACCCGGCCGATGATCTTGAGAATCTCGGCGCCTTCGGGCGAGATCGCGCCAAACCGGGTGATCTGGTCCAGCGTCAGCTTGTCGCGCTTGAATTTGCGGATCGTCAGTGCGGGGCCGTCAAGCGCGAGCGGCTCGACGATGGCGTTGACGCGCGAACCGTCGGCGAGGCGCGCGTCGCAGATCGGCGAGGATTCGTCGACGCGGCGGCCGACCTGGCTGACGATGCGCTGGCAGATATTGAGAAGCTGCTGGTTGTCGCGAAAGCGAATTCCGGTCTTCTGGATCTTGCCGGCGACTTCGATATAGACCGTGTTGGCGCCGTTCACCATGATGTCGGCGATGTCGTCGCGCGCCAGCAGGGGTTCCAGCGGCCCGTAGCCGAGCACGTCGTTGCAGATGTCGTCGAGCAGTTCCTCCTGCTCGGCGATCGACATCACGATATTCTTGATCGCGATGATCTCGTTGACGATGTCGCGGATTTCCTCGCGTGCCGATTCGCCGTCCAGCTTGGCGAGCTGGGCGAGATCGATCGCCTCGATCAGCGCGCCGAAGATCGTCGCCTTGACCTGATAGTAGCTGTCCGAGCGCCTGGTATCCGTGACCGGAGGCGGAGCCGGGGCGCGGGACGGCACCAGTGGCGGCGACGCCACGGCCGGCGGCTCGGCCGGGCGGACGCTGGCGGCAACCGGCTCCGGCGCGGGGCCCGGGGGCCGAGCCCGATCCTGATCAATTCCGTTACGCCTACCAAACACGTTACCACTCCAGGCGATAGACTAGTTGGACCGCAGCTTGCGAATCAGCGGTGCCAGCAACGAGGTTCGCGGCTTCTTCGCTTCGCCGCGACCGGTGAGCCGCTGTGCAATCTGCAGAAAGATCTCGTTCGTGTGATGGTTTGCAGAAAATTCGGCGATCATCTGGCCGTTGTTGGCGGCCATCCCGAAAACCTGCGGCTCGAACGGGATCGACGCAACCGGTTCGCTTTCGATCGCCTTGACGAACTCTCGTGAGGAGATTTCGGGCCGCTTCGGCATTCCCGTCTGACTAAGACAGTAGAGCGGTATGCGGTCATTGGGCCGCGCCGCCTTCAGAAGGTCGAACAGGTTCTTGGTGTTGCGCAGATTCGCGAGATCCGGCTCAGCGACGATGAGAATATCGTCCGCGCCGATGAGCGCGCGCTTGGCCCAGCCCGACCACTGGTGCGGAACGTCGAGCACGATGCACGGCACGGTGCTGCGCAGGGTGTCGAAGATCGAGTCGAAGGCCTCGCTGCCGAAATCATAGACCCGGTCGAGCGTTGCCGGCGCGGCGAGCAGGCTGAGATGGTCGGTGCATTTCGACAGCAGCCGGTCGATGAACGCGGTGTCGACCCGGTCGGGCGAGAACACCGCTTCGGCGATGCCCTGTGGCGGATCCTGGTTGTAGTCGAGCCCCGCGGTGCCGAACGCGAGGTCGAGATCGGCGACGACGGAATCGAGCGCGAGATCGCGGGCGATCGCCCAGGCGACGTTGTGCGCGATGGTGGAGGCGCCGACGCCGCCCTTGGCGCCGACCACGGCGATGATGCGGCCAACCGCCTTGGCCTCAGGTGTCGAAAACAGTCCGCAGATCGCGCGCACGACATCAATCGGCGCCACCGGCGCTATGACGTAATCGCTGACGCCGCGGCGAATCAGTTCGCGATACAGCGCGATGTCGTTGACCCGGCCGATCACGATCAGGCGGGTGCCGGGATCGCAGACCGACGCGAGCTGGTCGAGCCCGGTCAGGATGTCGTCGGAGCCGTCGGTTTCCAGCACGATGACGTTCGGCGTCGGCGCGCTGCGATAGGCCTCGATCGCGGCCGTCATGCCGCCCATCTGGATCTTGAGATGGGCCTTGCCTAGGCGGCGGTCCTCGCCGGCCGACTGCACGGCGGCGGCGGTGTCCACAGTCTCGCAAAACGCCTGCACCGACACGCGCGGTGCCGGCGCAATATGCTGCTCCAGGGTGGAAGCTGGAGCCTCGGGTTCCGGGTTCTGGCGGGCGTAGCTGATCATTTTCCGACATCGCTGAGTTTGGCCTTGTCACCGTCGGAGTAGACGGTCGCGGTCGGGGTCCCCTTGCGGTACTTGTCGAACGCGATCGAGCGTCGGGCGGTGTAGGGCGGAGTTTCAGGACGCGCCTGCACGAGGTCCGACGGGTTGTCGACCATCGCGGCGAGGTTGCGCTGATAGGCGCAGCCGAAATTGTGATAGGGCTTGTTCTCGACGTAGACCTTGTTCTTGACCGAGGGGCCGAGGTCGTCGGGCCACAGCCCGCAGGGGCCGGCCTCGGCGGTGATGCGCGGATAGGTCAGCCGCAGGGTCGCGAACTGGCGCGGATCGCGCGGACGGTAGGCGCGGGTGGTGATGGCGTTGGGCGGAATGCCGAGCGCGCTCAAGAGCGAGCGCACCTCGTGAACGGCGTCGGCGGAGGCCCGTGCGTTGGGGGTGTCGGTGGGCACGTCGATGACGAGGCCCGCGGTGCCTTCGCGCAGCCAGGCCTGGCCGAGCGAGATCACGTCGGCGCGCTGCACGGCCGAAAGTCCGCCGCGGCCGCTGCCGACGAATATGTCGATCGAACGCTCGGCCTCTTCGATCACGATCGGATGGCGCTGACGATAGTCCGCGGGAATCGCCGCAAGCTCGCCGTTGTCGTCGCGCGCATGGGTCAGGCAGCCGCCAAGCGAGATCGACAGGGCGACGAGAACGAGCCCGATGCGCCACCGGTGCGTTGCTGTTCCGAAATGTTCGCGCGCGCGCATTGTCTGATCCCGTCTCAATCCGTGATGAAGCCGTATTGGCCGCGGTAGCTGCGGCGCGCGTCGGTCCGCTCGGTTCGCGCCGCCGGGACGCCGTAGATGCGGTTGAGGTTGCCGATCAGGTCGGACTGCGGGTCGGACGCGTCGGCGAAGCCGTCATCCGGGCGCGACAGATCCTTCGGCGAAACCGCGCGGACGATGTAGGGCGTCACCAGCACCATCAATTCGGTCTGCGAGTTGAGGTAATCGCGGCTGCGGAACAACGCGCCGAGCACCGGAAGCTGGGTCAGGCCCGGCAGGCCGCTGATGGTCTGCTTGGTCTGTTCCTGGATCAGTCCGGCGAGCGCCATCGAGCCGCCCGAGGGAATCTCCAGGGTGGTTTCAGCGCGCCGGGTCCGCAGCGACGGGATGGTGATCGCGCCGGTCGAGGTCGCTGTCACCTGCTGGGCGATGGTAAGGGAATTGGTCATCGACAGGTCCGAGACCTCGGTCATCACCCGCAGGCTGATGCGCCCTTCCGACAGCACCAGCGGCGTGAAGTTCAGCGTGATGCCGAATTTCTTGAAGCCGACCGACGTCGTGCAGACATGGGTGGTCGGATCGCAGGAATATCCCTGGGGAAGCGGAAATTCGCCGCCGGCGACGAAGGTCGCCGATTCGCCGGAGATTGCCGTCAATGTCGGTTCGGCCAGGGTGCGGATCACGCCGGCGCTTTCCATCGCGTGCAGCGTTGCCGTCACCGACGGGAAATTTCCCGTGATGGCGTTGCCGCTGACCAGCGGACCGCCGTTGGCGGTGAACGGATTTGCATTGTTGAAGTTGATGACGGATGCGGTGCCGTTGCTGAGATCCACGCCCAGCTGTTTCATGATGTTGCGCTGGATCTCGGCCACCGTGACCTTGAGCATCACCTGATCGCGGCCGCGCACCACGATGTTGTTGACCACCTTGATGGCGTCGCCGGCGAGACGCGCCGCGATGTCGCCGGCCTGCTGCGCCTCCACGGGGCTGTTGGCCGATCCGCTCAGGATGACGCCGTCGCCGACGCCTTCGATCTGGATGTCGCTGCCGGGAAAGGCCTGGCGCAGCGCGGTGCGCACGCCGTTGAGGTCGCGCGTCACCGCGATATCGTAGGCCGCGATCTGCTGGCCGGCGGCGTCGAAGAACACGATGTTGGTCTGGCCGACCGCCGCGCCGATGATGTAGGCGCGCTGCGCCGTGCGCACCACCGCATTGGCGATCTTGGGATCGGCGACCAGGACGTCCTTGATGTCGCGCGGCAGGTCGATCACGATCGATTTGCCGATGCCGATCGGCAGGAACCGGGCGTTCATCTGTCCTTCGGCCGCCACCGGCACGCGGGCATCGGCCGCCAGCACCGGCGCGATCGCCGGGTTGAGCGTCAGTGCGGTCACGGCCGCAAACGACAGGGCGCGGACCGTTGTGCCGGCCCGCATCCATCGCGAATTCAAGCTGCGCGTCATGGCGTGCGCTTCCCCCGTCATCGCTGCACCGTCGTCGGCGACTGCACGCCGAACCGGACGACGCTCAAGCGGTTGCTATGTCTTTGCGCGCCGTGGCTCGGCGACGTCTGGGTGTCGACGACACTGCGAAACGCCCGCGCTTCGGGCCGATAGCCCGGACGAATATCGCCGCAGCCAACGTCGGTGTACCGGGGCTTGCCCGGCGCAATGTCGGATTTCGCGGTCGGCGCATCCAAGGTTTCGACGGCTGCGACCTGGACGACCGGCTTGGGTTCCGGGCCGCTCAAGACAGGGGTCGCAAGCCCGCCGGCTGCGACCGAATTGGCCGGAACGACGATACGCGCGGGATTCATACGCTTCACTTTCCGCAGGACGCTCGCGACGCTCTTGTCGCTGTCCCGGGATTTGAGCAGCTAAAGGTCAAAGCATGGTTAATGAGGCGTATCTAAATCGCGTTAACGAGACCTTGCTGGTGTGGAATCCGAAGCTCGCTCGGGTGGGTGCCGCTAGATCAAGCAAACTTCGGA
>JBKQQE010000545.1:0-19749 GCA_052326245.1 Xanthobacteraceae bacterium
TTCCAGGCCGCCTCCAGCGCCGCATGGGTGCGGTAGATGCCGACCATCAGCACCGTCGATAGGGTGGCGATTTCCACCGCAACCCACATCAGGCCGATATTGTTAGACACGAAGGCGAGGTTCATGCCGAACATCATGATCTGGTACATGGCATGGTAGAAGCGCAGGTAGGCTGGGGTCAGCCGTCCGGTCTCGAGCTCGTGGGCGATATAGCTCGCACTGAAGATGCTCGTGGTGAATCCCACGAAGGTGTTGAGCACGATGAACACGATGTTCAGGTCGTCGATCAGCAGGTATGGCCCGGGCTGCGGGCGCGCGGTCACGAACAGCGACAGCGCCGCCAGAAACGTGCAGAAGCTTGCGAGAATGTTCAGCCGCGCCGTCAACCGGTAGCCGGGAAGCGCCGCCAGCAGCGCCGCGGCGCCGATCGGAATCAGCAGGATCGCCGCGACCGGATCGAACCATGGTGCGATCATCGCCGCTCCCCTCGGTAGGCGTCGAGGGCGCCGACGTCGACGGTGTCGAACCGTTCCCGGATACGGAACAGGAACACGCCGATGACGATGAAGGCGATCAGGATCGAGAACGCCACGCTGATCTCGACGACCAGCGGCATGCCCTTGGCGCCGGTGGCGGCCAGCACCAGCCCGTTTTCAAGCGACATGAATCCGACGATCTGGCTGACCGCATTGCGGCGGGTCACCATCACCAAGAGGCCCAGCAGCACCACCGACAGCGCGAAGGCGAGATCCTCGCGTGCCAGCGGATCGGCGGCGCTGGTGACCCGCAGCATCAGCACCAGCGACAGCGCGACCAGTCCCATGCCCGCCAGCATGGTCGTTCCGATGCCGACCGCGGTCTCGATGTCGCGATGAATGCCAAGCTGCTTGATGATGCGATGCAGCGCCACGGGGATGACGATCGCCTTGAAGACCAGCGCGATGGCCGCGGTCAAATACAGGTGGGGCGCCTGCTGGACGAAGGCCTGCCATGCCACCGAAAGCGCGAGCAGCAGCGCATGAAGCGCAAAGATGTTCAGCAGCGCATAGAGACGATCCTGGTACAGCATCATGAAGCTGACCAGGACGAGGCTGCCGGCGAGCAGATGGGCGATATCGAAATAGATGCCGTGCATCAGAAGCTCCGTGACACGAACAGGAGGAGTGTGCCGAGCAGGCCGAGCATCAGCGCCGCGCCGAGAAATTCCGGCACGCGGAAAACCCGCATCTTCGCCGTCGCGGTCTCGAACAGGGCGAGCAGAAAGCCGGCAACCGCGAGCTTGAGCAGGTAGATGGCGGCGCCGATGATGTAGGAGAAGGGGCCCGCACCGTCGATCGAGATCTGCCACGGAAAGAACACGCAAACGATCAGCGAGATATAGAGCAGTAGCTTCAGAAACGCCCCGAACTCGATCATCGCGAGATGGCGGCCGGAATACTCCAGGACCATCGCCTCGTGCACCATGGTGAGTTCGAGGTGTGTTGCCGGGTTGTCGACCGGGATTCGCGCGTTCTCGGCGAGCGCCACCATGATGAGCGCGATCAGCGCCATTCCGAGCGAGACGCGCAGGCCGACCTGGGACGACGCCATGTGGGTTGCGACCGTCGAGAGCTGGGTCGAACCGGCGATCAGCGCCACGCAGAAAACCATCAGCAGCATGGCCGGCTCGGCGAGCGCGGCGATCATGACTTCGCGGCTGGAGCCGATGCCGCCGAAACTGGTGCCCACGTCCATGCCGGCGAGCGCCAGGAAGAAGCGCGCGCTTCCCAGCAGGGCGACGATCGCGATCAGATCGGCGGTCCAGTTGAAAAGCAGGCCCGTCGCGAAGGTCGGCACCAGCGCCGCGGCAACCCAGATCGCGGCGAATGTCGCGTAGGGCGTCACCCGGAACAGCCACGATGCGTTCTCGGCCAGCACGACTTCCTTGCGCAGCAGCCGCAACAGATCCCGATACGGCTGCAGCACCGAAGGCCCCTTGCGGCGCAACAGCCGGGCCTTGACCTTGCGCACGAAGCCGGTCAGGAGCGGCGCCAGCACGAGCACCAGCGCCATCTGGGCGCCCTGGATCAGGATGTCGAAGATCATGACCATATTGCGAGCACCAGGAGCAGGGTGATGAGGGTCGTAAACACCAGGCTGAGGTAGTTGCGAATGGTCAGGAACTGCAGACGATTGAGCCGATCCGCCATGAACCAGACCGCGACCGTCACCGGCACGTACACGCCTTCCCAGATCAGGTCGTGCATTTCGATCTGGAGCCGAGCCGGCCGGACGTCTCCCGGCGGCGGCATCTCGACATGCTCGCGGGCCTGAAAGATCAGCGAGCCGAACACCCGCCGGATCGGCTGGGCGAAGCTGACGCCGGAATACTGGGCCGCCGGGGTCGGATCGCCGAATCCGCAGCCCCAGGCGGGACCGCGCCGTATCGCGTGCGAGGCGAACCGGTGGATGAAGTAGACGGCCGCGGATGTCGACGCCGCGATGAAGAGCAGCACCAGCAGCCCGTTGTAGGAGCTGCGAGCCTCTTCAATCGGCACGATCGAGAGCCAGGGGACGTGGATCTGCACAGGCATCCGATGGCCGAGCAGCGCCAGTGATACCGGCGACAGCGCGTCGATGACGAGCCCGGGCAGGATTCCGGCGATCAGGCAAAGCGCGGCGAGAGCGAACATCGCGGCCAGCGAAAAGCGGTCGACCTCATGGGCGGCTTCGGCCACCGGACTGCGCGCGCGGCCAAGGAACGTCACGCCGAACGCCTTGACGAAGCATGCGGCCGCCAGCGCCGCCGCCAGCGCCAGCAGCGCGCCGATCGCGGGCACCATGATCTTGAGAAGCCACTGCGGCAGGCTGGGGCTCTGCAGGATGGCCTGGAACACCAGCCACTCCGAAACGAAGCCGTTGAAGGGCGGCAGCGCCGAGATCGCGACGCAGCCGACCAGGAAGGCGAAACTGCTGAGCGGCATGCGATGGATCAGGCCGCCGAGCTTCTCCATGTTGCGCTCGCCGGTGGAGGTCAGCACGGCGCCGGCGCCGAAGAACAGCAGGCTCTTGAAGAAGGAGTGATTGAGGATGTGGAAAAGCGCCGCGGTGAAGGCGAGTGCTGCCGCCAGTCCGAGACCATTGGCCTGGAACGCGAGCGCGAGGCCGAGGCTCGCGAAGATGACGCCGATATTCTCGATTGTGCTGTAGGCGAGAAGGCGCTTGAGGTCCTTCTCCATCAGCGCGTGAAGGATTCCCAGCACCGCGGTGATGCCGCCGAGCAGCAGCACGACGACGCTGGACGACCAGGTGGGCGGGCCGAGCAGGTCGAACACGACGCGGATGAACCCGTAGATCGCCACCTTGGTCATGACTCCGCTCATCAGCGCCGAGACGTGGCTTGGCGCCGCGGGGTGAGCGAGCGGCAGCCAGACGTGCAGCGGCACCAGGCCGGCCTTCGATCCGGCGCCGAGCAGCATCAGGATCAGCACGAACGCGGCCACGGACGGGGTGTGGGGGGCGGCGCGGATGGCGGCGAAGCCGTATTCGCCTGTGGGGCCTGACAGCAGGCCGAACGCAAGCAGCAAGGCCAGCGTGCCGAAGCTTGCCATCACCAGGTAGATGTAGCCGGCCCTGGCGTTGTCGGAGTCCTGGTGATGGGTCATGACCAGCGCCCATGACGCCAGCGACATGAATTCCCAGCACAGCAGGTAGGTGAAGGCATCGTCGGCCAGCACCACGAGGTTCATGGCGGCGAGAAAGGCCGGGAAGAACGGAAGCACGCGATGCGGCGCCGGTTCGTGCTTGCCGTAGCCCAGGCCGTAGAGGCTCGCGGCCGCGCCGCCCAGATTGACGACGAGCAGAAAGAACGCGGCGAGGGCGTCAAGGCGGAAGTGGGCTCCCAGCCACGGCAGCCCGACCGGCAGGACCATCTCCGAAACCGCGCCCGCGCCGCCGATCAGCCCGAGGATGGCTCCGGCAAAGGCCACCGCCGAAATCGCGAACGTCAAACTGTAGATCGCGTTCGTCGCCTGTTTCGATCGGCTGATTGCGATCGCGAGCACGGCCGTCCCCAGCAATGCGGCGACACACCATAGTTGCAGGGCGACGGGCGACATTACGCGCGCGTCCTCGTTCCGGCTGGGTGCTTGTGGTCGAGGCTGGAAGCAGGCGGTGAACTGGTCCTCAGCCGCACCCCGCGCCCCTCGGCGTTGCTGGTCGCGTGTTCGCCGATCATTTCAATGCCGGCTGCGTCGAGAGCGGCGATCAGTTTCACCAGCGAGTCGACATTGCCCCGCACCATTGTCTCGCTCGCTTCCATGCGTTGGATGGTTGGCACCGAAAGTCCCGACAGTTCAGCAAGCTGGCGCTGGTCGACGCCCAGCAGCACTCTAGCAGCGCGCAATTGTGCCGCGGTGATCATCGATCGGCTCGTCTGGCGAGAGTCCAGCCAATATCAAACATGATTCCTGCATGCTAAGTAATGAGGTAATAATGTCAACAAATGATATCTCAGATATCTATTTTCTCCGGCGCGGGGCATGCCTGTACTAAATTACCGGTAGCTTCCTTGATATCGCCCGCGATCAAATGAGCGATGCGGCCACCGCGCGAAGCGATCAGCGATGCGATCGGCGCACTCACCTATGACGTCATGGAAGGGGCGCGATCCGATGCGCCGGTTCAAGCTGGCATTCGATCCGTCCTCGATCATGAATCCGGGAATGAGGCGTCGCGGGTTCGATCGCCTGGAGATCCACAACAGGGAGGAGCATGATGATTGACCACGTCTCGATCGCGGTGCGGGATCTGGCCGCAAGCGCCGCGGTCTACCAGTTGGTGCTGGCCCCGCTCGAACTCACGCGCCTGGTGGAGCGGCCCAGTACGATCGGGTTCGGCAAACGCTATCCGGAGTTCTGGCTCAACTATCGCCCGGCGCTGGTGCCGGCCCCGGAGGACACCGGCGCCCATGTGTGCCTGCGCGCTCCGAGCGACGATGCCGTCCGTGCCTTCCATGCCGCGGCGCTCGCCCGTGGCTGCAGGGATGCGGGCGCCCCTGGACCGCGCCAGGCGGCGATGACGACCTACTACGGTGCGTTCATTTTCGATCCGGACGGCAACAAGGTCGAGGCGGTCTGCTTTCCGCGGACCTGAACGGCGCGGTGGCTGCGTCGACGGCTCGCCGTCCGCCCATTTACATGCATTTGTGAATGTATGTATAGAAGACGGCAACGGACCGGCGTGAGGCCTTGCGGGGCGGCACGGTTCGAACCGGGAGAACACACCCATGAAAGCGCGCAGCCTCATCCATGCGGGGCTTCTCAGCCTCGCATTGTCCGCACCGGCGGTGGGCCAGACGGCGGGCGAGCCGGTAAAGATCGGCGTGCTGGCGGACATGACCGGAACCTATGCCGACATCGGCGGCATGGGCTCGGTCGAGGCGGTCCGCATGGCGGTCGAGGATTTCGGCGGTTCGGTGCTCGGCCGGAACATCGAGGTGGTCTATGCCGACGGCCAGAACAAGGCGGACATCGCCGCCGGCATCGCGCGAAACTGGTACGACCACGGGGTCGATGCCATCACGGACATTCCGTCGTCCGGCATGGCGCTCGCGGTGATGGGCCTGGCGACCGAGAAAAAGAAGCTCGCGCTCGTCACCAGCGCCGGCAGCTCGGACATCACCGGCAAGTCCTGCTCCGCCTATGCGGCGCACTGGACCTGGGACACCTACGCGATGTCACGCGGCACCGGCGCCACCATCGTCAAGCGCGGCGGGCGCGACTGGTTCTTCATCACCGCGGACTACGTCTTCGGCCTGACGCTCGAACGCGACACTTCGGCGGTGGTCACCGCGCTCGGCGGCAAGGTGATCGGATCGGCCCACCATCCGCTCAATTCGCCCGACCTGTCGTCGCAACTGCTGCAGGCGCAGAGCTCCGGCGCCAAGATCCTCGGCCTTGCCAACGGCGGCGCCGACATGATCACGAGCGTCAAGCAGGCAATCGAGTTCGGGCTGCCGAAGAGCGGGATCCAGCTGGTCGCGCTGATCGCCTTCATCTCCGACATCCACAGCCTCGGCACCAAGGCTGCCCAGGGCCTGATGCTGACGAATGCGTTCTATTGGGACCAGGACGATGCCAGCCGGGCCTGGTCGAAGCGCTTCTTCGAGCGCATGCATCGGATGCCGACCATGACGCAGGCCGGCGCCTACAGCGCCACGCTGCACTACCTGAACGCCGTGCGCGACGCCAACAGCAAGGACGCCGGCGCGGTGATGGCCAAGATGCGCGCCACGCCGATCAACGATTTCATGACCCATAACGGACGCCTGCGCGAGGACGGGCGGGTGCTGCGCGACATGTATCTCTACCAGGTCAAGACGCCGCAGGAATCGACCTCGGAATGGGATCTCTACAAGCTGGTCGCCACCATACCCGCGGACCAAGCGTTCCGTCCGCTGGCTGACGGGGGCTGTCCGCTGGTGCATTGATGCCGCGATCCTCCCCCGCGCAGGCCCGCCGCCCGGCCAACGAAAACGCGGTTCGGCGGCGCCAGGCCGAACGGACGGAAGCCACCCGCGCCGCATTGATCCGGGCGACCATCGACGTGATCTGCGAGCGCGGCTATGCGGCGACGACCGCGGCCGCGATCGTCCACCGCGCCGAGGTCACGCGCGGCGCGCTGCAGCATCATTTCGGCTCGATCCAGGAGCTCTATCTGGAGGTGGTCGCCTTCGTCTCGCGCGAGCTCGTCGGCGAGATCGAGGCCGAGATCGCCACCCGTGACACCCTGGACCAGCGGGTTTCCGCGGTCGCCGCGCGGTACTGGCACGTCTACTCCGGCGACGACTACGTCGCGCTGCTGGAGATCTGGATCGGATCGCGCAACGACGCGGCGCTTCGTCCCCGCATCGACCGGCTGATGCGGGCCATCACCGACAAGCGCAGCGAGTACTGGAACGTGATGCTGTCGGCGATGCAATTGCCCAGGGCCGAGCTCGATATCCTGCGCGCGACGCTGCTCTCGACCGTGCGCGGCGCCGCCATCCACCGGCTGTTTTCCCGCGACGACAAGCGCGGCTTGCGGCAGGTGGAATTCATCCTCGAACTGGTAAGTCTGTGGATCGAGAAGCGCAGGACGGCGCGGGCCGGCAGGACAGGAAAGCGCAGCGATGGAACGCGATGAGGACAGCATCCCGGTGATCGTCGGGGTCGGCGAGATCGCCGACAGGCACACCGATCCGGCGGCGGTGGGGGAACCCGCCGCGCTGATGGCTACGGCGCTGTCCAGGGCGGAGCAGGACGCCGGCGCCAGGCTCTTGGCGGAGCTCGATTCGCTCGACATCATCAACGAAATATCCTGGCCCTATCCCGATCCGGCGCGGACGATCGCGACGCGGCTCGGGCTGTCGCCGCGGCGGGCGGTCTATCATCCGGTCGGCGGGCAAACCCCCGTGACCGCCATTCATGAGGCGGCGTTGCGCATCGCGCGCGGAGAAACCGCGGTCGCCGGCATTTGCGGCGCGGAATCCGAACATGCGGTCCGGCAGGCGGCCAAGGCGGGCATCGATCTGCCCTGGAGCGAACGCGACAGCCACCATGTGCCGAGGCGCGCCGCCAGCTCGCAGCAGCCGGTCGCCCGTGCGTTCGAGGTCGCCACGCCGGCGCATGTCTATCCGTTCTACGAAAACGCCGCGCAGAGCGCCTGCGGGCAGAGTCCCGCCGAAGGACTGGCAGATTCTGCGGCGACCTGGGCGGGCTATTCCGCGGTCGCGGCGACGCGCGACAACGCCTGGCTGCGCCGCGCCTTTACGGCGGAGGAGATTGCGACCGTCTCGGCGACGAACCGCGCGATCGCCTGGCCGTATTCGAAGCTGATGGTCGCCAACCCGCTGGTCAACCAGGGCGCCGCCGTGCTCCTGACCAGTGTTGGCCGCGCGCGCCGCGCCGGCATTTCGCCGCACAGACTGGTCCATGTCGTCGGCGGCGCCGCGGCGAGCGAGCCCGACGACTACCTGCAGCGCGATGTCTACAGTGCGGTCGGCGCCATGCGCGCGGTGCTGGATGCGGTCCGCGAGCTGTTGCCGCCCGGGCAAGCGCGCTTCGACCGGCATGAACTCTACAGCTGCTTTCCCTGCGTCCCGAAAATGGCGCGGCAGGTTCTCGGCCTGGGCAGCAAGGACGCCCTGACCGTCACGGGTGGCCTGACCTTCTTCGGGGCGCCGCTGAACAACTACATGACCCATGCCGCGGTGGCGATGGTCGAGACGCTGCGCAAGCAGCCCGGAGCAACCGGGCTGCTCTACGGCCAGGGCGGCTACGCGACCAAGCACCACGCGCTCGCCGTCACCTCGTCGGATCGGGTCGCGCCACGTCTGGATGCCGCCTACGACGTGCAGGCGCGGGCCGAGGCGCTGCGGCAACCGATCCCGCGCGTCAGTCTGGATCACGCCGGACCGGCGGTTCTCGAAACTTACACGGTGCTGTTCGACCGCGAGGGCCGGCCGCGGCACGGCGTCGTGATCGCGCGCCCCGATCCCGGCTTGCGCCTGATGGCGCGGATTCCGGGCGACGACGGCGCGGCGATCGCGCGGCTGTTGAGCCTGGCGACGAACCCGATCGGGTCGACGGGACGGACAGTGCCGGGCCCCGACGGCCTGCTGCAATGGAGCTTCGCATGACCACATCGGACCACGTCGTCGGCTACACGGTTGCGAACAAGGTCGCGCGGATAAGCCTCAACCGTCCGCCGGTGAACGCGCTCAGCCTGGAAACCATCCGCGCGGTGGTCGCGGGCTTCCGCCGCGCGGCCGAGGATCGGGCGGTGCGCGCCGTGGTGCTTTCGAGCGCGATCGCGAAGCGTTTCTCGGCAGGCCTCGATCTCGATATTCTGCTGGGGAAGCCGGCGGAGGAGATCAGGGCGTTCGTGCAGGAGCTCTACATCAACCTGTACGACGCGCAGTACAATCTGGGAAAGCCGTCGATCGCCGCCGTCGGCGGCGCCGCGCGCGGCGGCGGCATGACGATGGCGGTGTCCTGCGACGTGGTGCTGGCGGGCGACGGCGCCACCTTCGGATATCCGGAGATCGACGTCGGCGTCATTCCCGCGATCCACTTCGCGCATCTGCCGCGGCTGATCGGCCGTCACCGCGCGTTCGAGCTGCTGTTCAGCGGCCGGGCCTTCGACGCCCGGGAGGCATTCGACCTGGGCATCGTCAATCGGGTCGTCCCGGATGGCCAGCTCGACGGGGAGGCGCTCGCGCTCGCCGCGCAATTCGCCGCCAAGTCCGAAACCGTGGTCCGGATGGCGCGCGCGGCGTTCATGCGGCAGATCGATCTCGACTATCGACGCAGCATCGCCAATGCGGTCGAGGATTTCTGCAACGTCGCGGTCACCGACGCCGCCCAGGAAGGCCTTCGCGCCTTCGTCGAGAAGCGCCGGCCGAACTGGTGAGATCAAACGCGCGCCGTCGGGCCCGCATTTTCCATGGGAGTGGCGCTCGACCTACGCCGCGCGGATCTTGGCGAGGAAGCTGTCGACATTGGCGCGCAGCGTTTCCGCCTGGGTGCCGATCTGCTGCGCCAGCCCGTTGACCTGGCCCGCCGCGGCGCCGGCCTCGCTTGCCGCCCGGGTGACCCCGATGATGGTGCTCGACATCTGGCTGGTGCCGTTGGCCGTCGCCTGGACGTTGCGGGCGATCTCCTGGGTCGCCGAGCCTTGCTCCTCGACCGCACTCGCTATCGTCGTCGCGATTTCGTTCATGGCGCCGATGGTGCCGCCGATGTTCTTGATGGCCTCGACGACCTCGCCGGTCGCCGCCTGCATGGTGGCGACCTGCGCCGAGATATCCTCGGTTGCCTTGCCGGTCTGGCTGGCGAGCGACTTGACCTCGCTGGCCACTACCGCGAAGCCCCTGCCGGCTTCGCCGGCGCGCGCCGCCTCGATGGTCGCGTTCAGCGCCAGCAGATTGGTCTGGCTGGCGATGTCGCTGATCAGCTTGACCACGTCGCCGATCTTCTGCGCGGCGGCGGAAAGGCCTTGCACGGTCAGATTGGTGCGGTTCGCCTCGTCCACGGCCTGGCTCGCGATCTGGGTCGACTGGTTCACCTGGCGTCCGATCTCGCTGATCGACGAGGTGAGCTCTTCGGTCGCCGAGGCCACCGTCTGGACGTTGCCCGATGCCTGCTCGACCGCGGCTGAAACGCTGGAGGCCTGCGAGCTGGTCGCTTCCGCGGTGGCCGACATTCCATGCGAGGTGGACCGCATCTCGGTGGCGGTGGAGGCCAGCGACGTCACGAGGCCGCCGATCGATACCTCGAAACTCTGGGCGAGCTGCTGAATCCGCTCGCGCGCTTCTTCGGCGATGCGCATGCGATCGCTGACGTCGACGAGATAGGCCAGCACGGCATCGCTACCCTGGAACTTGGCCGGGACCCAATAGCAGTCGACGGAGAGAGGCTTGCCTGTATCAAGCGTATGTCCCATCAATCCCGCGTAACGGAACGTCTTGCCGGCCTTGAGCGTTTCGGCGCAGTCCTTGAAAATATCGGTGGTGAGGCGACCGTCCGGCTGCCGCTCGGGCGTGATCTTGGCCGGTCCCACCTCCAATACGTGGGCCTTGTCTCTGGCGCCGAGAATGCGCACGGCCGCGTCGTTGCAGTGAACGTAGACGCCGTTCTGCCGAACGATCGTCGCGATCGGACTGGCGTCGAACCCCACTTTCCAGGTCTCGACGAGGCCCGCGTCGCCCTGCCGCGAGCGGTCCCGGCGCAGCAGCAACACGATGGCGGCCGCCATCGCCAGAAGCGCGACCAGCCCTGCGATTTCGAATGCGTTCATCTCAATGACTTTCTCGATGTTGCAAGACAGCCCGGCTGAAACGCCGTTGACCGGCCCGAGGCTTCGTGAGGTTGACCGATCGGAGGGGAGACTTCATTTCGGTGGGTGACTGGACCGGCGATCCTGGCTCGCTCGACAGACCTTCCAGGCGAAGTCTTCGGCACGCAGGTTGGGGCGGCCTGCGATGACTTTTGCCGGAATAGTATGATCAAGCATGTGCGAAAAACCAAAGTTCCGAACACTTCCAGCAAATCACGTTATGGTTTCCGTTGTCTTAATAGTTCCCGCCGCCCGGCCTCGCCGAGTGGTCCGATAGCCTACGGCTCAAAGACCCATCGCGTGACGGCCTGATGATAATTCAGGGGACCCGGGACGGTCATATGGGTCTTGAGGTATTTGAATCCGGCCTTCTGCAGGGTCCGGTTCGGCGCCACGTTGAATGCGTTCGGTTCGCAAAACAGCCGTTTGAGCTTCAGGATCGAGAAATAGATGGCAACGCTCTCGCGAACGCAGACCGTGCCGAGACCCTGATGTCTGCGGTCCCGGTCGACCACATGCAGATGCATGTTGGCGCGCTCGCCGTGAACGATCTTGTCGGCTGTCGAGAATCCAACGAGGGCGTCATCGAGCGTCCAGGCCACCAGGATGTTCGCCCGTTCGACAAGCGGCAGGGAGAATTCGTGATCGAGGCGCTTTCGCCACGCGCCGGGGCTCGGCAGACATGACGGATCGACTCCGAGCATCTCGAGATGCTCGGGGGTGGATTGATGGAACTAGTCGATGACGAATTCCGCCTCGGAAGCCGTCATCAAGCGGACGATCGGACCCATCGAACACCCCGGCTGCTTTGACCCGTTGCGGTGAACCATCACCCTAGAGCAGAATCTCCATGCCGTCGGTCGGGATCTCCCAACCTTCGCGGTCGGCGCGGGCGCGTTCCGCCGTGCCCGCGACCAATGCCGGGTTCGAGTTGTTGATGTGGAGGAAAACCTTTCGCCCGATGCCGAGGCCGGCGAGGGCGGCGAGGGCCCCGTCATCGCCCGACATCGCGATATGCCCCATCGCCTGTCCGGTCTTGGTGCCGAGGCCTGCCACGATCAATTCGTCGTCGCGCCACACCGTGCCGTCGAACAGCACGAGCGGGGCATTCACCAGCCGCGCGCTCAGGTCCGGCGTCACCTTGGCGCAGGCGGCGAGGAAGAAGAAGTATCGGCCGGACGACTTTTCGGTGATCCGCAGCCCCAGCGTATCGCCCGCGGCGTCGCCCCCGCCGGGATGGCTCCTGCCCTCGAGATACCAGGCGCCCTTGCCCGGGACCGCGAACGGCAGGATCTCGATGCCGGAGGGCCGGCCATCCGGCAGGGACGGCTCGAACGGCATGTCGATGGAGATCGGCGCGCGGGTGACGGTGTGTTCGCCGAGAACGTTGAAGATGCTGTTGGCCTTGATGATCGACAGCACGCGATCATGGGCATAGATCGTGAACGGCGATCCTTCGCGCAACGAGAGCAGGCCGGTGACCGCATCCACCTCGCTGTTGGTCAGGACCACGCCCGCGATCGGGCTGTGCCGAAGCTCGCCGCGGCGCGGATGCAGCCGCGCGGTTGCCTGAATCTGCTGGCGCAGATCGGGCGACGCATTGACGAGAAACCAGTGCTGGTCGTCGATCGAGAACGCGATCGACGACTGCGTGCCGCGCCACGCGCCGGGATCGCTGCGCGCCAGGGTGCAGACGCGGCATCCGCAGTTCCACTGCGGTACGCCGCCGCCCGCCGCCGCTCCCAGAACGATGATCCGAAACATGCCTTGTCCTTTACAATTCCCGTGCGAACCGGACGCCCACTGCGGCGCGGCAGCCCTGACGGCCGCCGCTCGCGAGCTGCGGTTGCGTCCTTGATAGTGGCGCCGGGCGCCAAGTTCCACGGCAATGTGTCGGGCCGGCAAGGGCCGTGGCTCCGTATAAGGGACCGCGCGAGCACGAGTATCAAGCTACCAGTGCGGTCGCAGGGCTCGCCGCTGTCCTGCTGCGCCGTAATGCTGGTCCCGGGGTCGGCCGTGTCCAATTATCTGCGGCATCCGGGCGCAAATTGTTGCCAGTCGAACGCCCGGGCCGCCGGGGTGGCGCGTTGTTGCGGCGATGCGGAAAACGCCCTATCGTCGGCGCCCAACCTGGCGACAGATCAGGGGAATTTCTGGGGAGCAGCCGCGTGGGCAAGTCCGACAACCGATTTCCTGGCTCATCGAGTGTCGCGGTCGCTCACTCGAGGGAACTCGCGTCAGCCGACGCCGCGGCCGATATCGCCAGCCAGTTGCCGTCGGCCGGACTTGCGATGGTGCTGGTCTTCGTCTCGCCGTGCCATGACCCGCAGCAGTTCATCGCCGAAATTGCCAAATTCTGGCCCGATACGCCGGTCTATGGCTGCACCACCGCCGGCGAGCTCGGCCCCCACGGCTGGGACGAAAACAGCGTGGTTTCGCTCGGCTTCAGCGCGCAGGACTTCACCGTCGCCGCGCGGCTGATCACCGATCTCGCCAATTTTCGCATCGACGAGGGACGCCAGCTCGGCATCGAGCTGCGCCAGGAGCTGCTGCGGCGCGCGCCGGAGGGCGTCGACCAGACCGCGTTCGGCCTGCTTCTGATCGACGGCATGTGCCTGCGCGAGGAGCCGGTGATGTCGGCGATCTATGCCTCGCTGGACGACATTCCCGTCGTTGGCGGATCGGCCGGCGACGGATTGCGTTTCGGCACCACCTGGGTTTTCGCGGACGGCAAGGCCCATACCGACGCGGCGGTGCTGATCCTGGTCAAGACCGCGCTGCCGTTCCGGGTGTTCAAGTGCGACAATTTCGAGCCGACGCAGACCAAGATGGTGGTCACCGAGGCCGATGTCGACCTGCGCATGGTGAAGGAACTGAATGCCGAGCCGGCGGCGGAGGAATACGCCCGCGCCGTGGGAATCGTGAACGGCGAGCTGGATGTGTTTTCATTCGCGTCGCATCCGGTGCTGGTGCGGGTCGGCGGCGCCTACTATGCCCGGTCGATCGGGCGGCTGAATCCGGATCGATCGCTGAGTTTCTTCTGCGCCATCGATGAAGGCATGGTGCTCACCGCCGCCAAGGCACGCGATCCAATCGGCGCCGTCAACGACCTCTTGGCTGAAACCGCCGGCGAAATCGGCGAGCCGTCCATCTATATCGGCTTCGAATGCATCCTGCGCCGGCTCGACGCGGAGCAGCACCAGCTCGCAAAGGAAATGTCGGATCTGTATCGGGAGAACCGGATTTTCGGATTTCACACCTACGGCGAACAGTTTCGGTCGATGCACGTCAACCAGACCCTGACTGGTGTCGCGATCGGAAAGCGGCGAAGCTAGCGCGATGACCGCGGATCCCGACCTTATTGTGCAGTACGAGCGCGAAGCCGCGAAGCTGAAGAAGATCAACGCGGTGCTGATGTCGCGCGTGGAGCGCTCGATCGATCAGCAATTCAACGCCTTTTCGCTGTTCGAGACCGCTATCGCGCTCGATCACCAGGTCCGCAGCCGGACCCGGCAGCTGCAGGATGCGTTGCGCTCGCTCGAGCGCAGCAACGAAAGCCTGTATCGGGCGAAGCTGCAGGCGGAAGAGGCCAGTTCGCTGAAATCCTCGGTCCTGATCTCGGTGACCCACGACCTGCTGCAGCCGCTGAATGCCGCCCGCCTGACGCTTTCGAGCCTCGCCGAGATCACCGGAGCGAACAACGGCGGCATGCTGATCGAGCAGGTCGATCGGTCGCTGGCCACGCTCGAGGAGCTGTTGCGGACGCTGCTCGACATTTCGAAGCTCGACGCCGGCGCGCTGAAGCCGGATGTGCGGCCGATCGCGGTGGCGTCGCTGTTCGAGCCGCTGCTTGATGAATTCGCGCCGGTCGCGGCCAAACGCGGCCTCTCGCTCAGGATCGTTCCGACCTCCCTGGTCGTCGTTTCCGACTACCTGATGTTGCGGCGGGTGCTGCAAAACCTGCTCGCCAACGCCCTGCAGTACACGCGAAACGGCACGGTCCTGATGGGCTGCCGCGCGAATGGGGATCAGGTCTCTATCGAGGTCCATGACACCGGGCCCGGGATTCCGAAGGCGCAGCAGGATGCCATCTTCGCCGAGTTTCAGCGCGGCGACGCCGGCTTCGGCGACCAGGCCGGGTTCGGGCTCGGGCTGTCGATCGTGCGCCGGTTCGCGACGGTGCTGGGGCACAGCGTTCGGGTGGTGTCGCGGGTCGGGCACGGCTCGGCGTTTCTGGTCGCGATGCCGAGGGCGGCGGCCGCCAGCGTTGCGGTCGATCGACGCGAGGCCAAGTCGGTCGACTTCTTCCACTACAGCGGCCTGGAGGGCAACAAGATCCTGGTGATCGAGAACGATCCCGCCAGCGCGGAGGCGATGGCCAGCCTGCTCGAGAAGTGGGGCTGCGACGTCGCCACCACGGTATCGACGGCCGACGCCATCGAGCGCGTCGGGGCGTTGGGGCGCGTTCCTGACGCGATCATCGCCGATCTTCACCTCGACAACGACGAGAGCGGCATCGATGCAGTGGACGAATTGCGGCAGCGCTTCCGCAGCGATGTGCCCGCCTTGATCGTGACCGCCGACTATTCCGACAATGCGGCCAAGGAGGCCGCCGTCTACGGCCTCGAGATCCTGAAAAAGCCGGTCAAGCCGGCAGAGATGCGAGCGCTGCTGTCTTTTCTGCTGCCGCGATGAACGCCGGCCAGGGCGTTGCGGCAGCGATTCCGGCTAGGTTATGGGCTGCTGCGCCGGCGGCCGGCCGGCGGGTTCGCCGATCAGGTTCTCGAAGTCGATCTTCGAGGCTTCGATGATCGCATTGGTGCGGCTGAGGACGTTCAGCTTGCGCAGGATTTCCGAGACGTGAACCTTGACGGTGGTCTCGCAGATCTTCAGCTCGTGCGCGATCTGCTTGTTCTGCAATCCGCTGCGCAGCAGATCGAGAACGCGCAGCTGCTGCGGCGTCAGGTCGTGGATCCGCATCAGCAATTCCCGGCTGATGCCCTTCGGCTGCTGGGTGGCGGCGAAATCACGGTATTCCTTCGGAAGGTAGACCGCGCCGCGCAGGACCTCGCTGATCGAATGGGCAAGTTCGCTCTTGGTCATCGATTTCGGAATGTAACCAGAAACGCCGAGCGACAGCACGCTGTCGATGATCTGCGGACTCTGGTGCGCCGACACGATCACGACCGGGCTCTTCGGGAACGCCTTGCGGATGCGGATGACCCCGGACAGGCCGGTGGTGCCGGGCATCGACAGGTCCAGCAGAACGAGGTCGACGGGAGGGGCGGTGGACAGGATGTCGAGCGCCTCGTCGATCGTTGCCGCATGGAGCACGTCGGCGTCGGCGTTCGCCATGCAGATGGCGTTTTCCAGGGCTTCGAGAAACAGCGGATGATCCTCGACGATCAAAAATCGTGTCACGCCCAAAGCGTCCTCATTGTCATGCGCTGACCTGTCCCGCTGGCACTGCGCGGGAGCACGGCGTTTCCTCGGAAGCCCCTTCTGATGGGAGCATCAAAGATATGATAGCGTAAGGCGTTCGCGGGTGAAAGTTGCCCGGCGGAGGAGGTTGCACCTGATCCACCCAATACTACCAAGTGGGCCCTTGCCGGATACCTATTTGCGTCCACCATGCCGCCGCGTCAGCAGGCATTGCCGTGCAGTGCGAGTGCCAAAACCATGGTGCGATGCAGCATGGCGCTGTGGCGGTCGGGTAGAATACGGGATTCCGAGAAGCTGGGAGACTCGCCGTTGCGTCTGATGGTTCTGGTGCTGTGTCTGGCCGTCGGATGGTGCGGCGCTTGCCTTGCCGATGCGCCGCTTGGTCTCAAGATCGGCTATCTGCGGGGGAAGCCTTCAAGGATCCGAATCTCGCTGCTCGATGTCCCCGCCGACAACGACGGTCTGGCGGGCGCGCTGTTGGCCATCGACGACAACACCACCACGGGCCAGTTCCTCAATCAGACGTTTTCGCTGGTGGACAGGCAGCTGGCCGACGACGATGACCCGGCCGCGGCTGCCGATGCATTCGCCGATCAGGGCGTCGGGATCATCGTCGCCAGTCTTGACGCCGAACGGCTGCTGCGCCTTGCCGACGCGGCCAAGCGGCACGGCCAGGTCGTCTTGAACGCGGCGGCGATCGACGAGCGGCTTCGCGAGCAGGATTGCCGGGCCAATGTCGTTCATGTCGCCCCCAGCCGGACCATGCTTGCCGACGGCCTGGCGCAGTATCTCGCCTGGAAGAAGTGGGGACGGTGGCTGCTGGTCGTCGGCTCGCATGACAATGATCGACTGTTCGCCGATGCGCTGCGCCTGAGCGCCACGCGGTTCGGCGCCAAGATCGTGGCCGAGCGCGAGTTCACGGACACCGGCGGCGCGCGGCGCACCGACAGCGGGGTCGTCGACGTGCAGCGGCAGATGCCGCTCTTGACGCAGGGAGCGCCCGATCACGACGTGGTGGTCGCCGCCGACGAGAGCGAGGTGTTTGCCGGCTATCTGCCCTACCGGACGTGGATTCCGCGACCGGTCGCGGGGTCGGCGGGGCTGGTTCCCGGCACCTGGAATGCGGCGTTCGATCAGTGGGGAGCGGTGCAGCTGCAAAACCGCTTCACCGCAAAATTCCAGCGGCCAATGACGGCGCTGGACATGCAGGCATGGACCGCCGTTCGCATCGCCGGCGAAGCATCGGTGCGAACCGGTTCCGCGGACGCGGCGAAGCTGCTGGACTATATCAGGGGGCCTGACTTCTCGGTCGCGGCCTTCAAGGGGCAGAAGCTGACGCTGCGCGACTGGAATCTGCAGTTGCGGCAGCCGATCATCCTGTTCGACGGCCGCAACACCGTGTCGGTGTCGCCGCAGGAAGGTTATCTGCACCAGTTTTCGACCCTCGACACGCTCGGGACGGACCGCCCGTCGACCAAATGCAAGCTGAATTGAAACCACCGCACGCAAGACAAGACCTGTGCCGGGAAGCGTGCGAAGGCAGGCGAGACGAGGGGGGAAGAGACATGAACCGATTGCGGTCGGCCGGGCTGGCCTGCCTGATGCTCGCGGCGCAGGGGGCGGGGATCACGCCGGGGCTGGCCTACACCGCCTACGTCTCCAACGAGAAGGGCAACTCCATCTCGGTCGTGGATACCGAAGCGATGAAGGTGACCGCGGTGATCAAGACCGGCCAGAGGCCGCGCGGAATCGAGACATCGACGGACGGAAAGTTCATTTACGTCGCCGTGGGCGACGACGACACCATTCAGGTCATCGATACGACCACCCTGAAGATTGTCGGCAAGCTGCCGTCGGGCGAGGACCCGGAACAGTTCGCGATCGATCCGGCCGGCAGGAATATCTACGTCGCCAACGAGAACGACGCCAAGCTCACCATCATCGACCTGGCCACGCGCGAGAGGACCGGCCAGATCGCGGTCGGCATCGAGCCCGAGGGCGTGGCGGTCAGCCCCGATTCCAGGATCGTCGTCTGCACGTCGGAAACGACGAGCATGGCGCATTTCATCGACGCCGAGAATCGCAAGGTCGTCGGCAATCTGCTGCTGGGCGCGCGCCCGCGCTCGGCGGCCTTCAAGGCCGATGGATCCGAACTGTGGGTGACCTCGGAGGTGGGCGGCGGCCTCTCGATCGTCGACCCGGTGGCGCGCAAGGTCAGGCAGGTCGTCAAATTCACGGTCCCCGGGCTGCGGGCGGAGTCGATCCAACCGGTCGGGATCAATCTGACGCGGGACGGCAAGCTCGGATTTGTCTATCTAGGGCCGGCGAACCGCGTCGCCGTCGTTGACGGAACGAGCCACGAGGTCTTGAAGTATCTTCTGGTCGGCCAACGCGTCTGGCACGGCGCTTTCACGCCCGATGAGAAGTACCTATTGGTGGCGAATGGTCTTTCGAACGATATCTCCGTGATCGACGTGGCCGCGCTGAAGGTCATCAAGTCGATCCAGGTCGGGGAGATGCCGTGGGGGATTGCGATGGCGCCGGGCGGAGACCGCTGAGATGCCGGATGCGAGCGCGGGTCCCGTCGCAGCCCTCGACGTCGACCAGGTCAGCTATTTTTTCGGCGCGCGGGCCGCGCTCGATACCGTCAGTCTACGGGTCGACCCGTCGTCTTTCACGGTGCTGCTGGGGCTGAACGGCGCTGGCAAATCGACTTTGTTCTCCCTGATCACGCGTCTCTACGCCAGCCGGTTCGGGCATATCCGGATCTTCGGCCATGACGTCGGCCGCGAGCCGGGTCCCGCGCTGAAGAAGCTCGGCATCGTGTTCCAGTCCAAGGCGCTCGACGCCGACCTGACGGTGCGCCAGAACCTGTTGTACCATGCCGCGCTGCATGGCATCGGCCGCCGCCGCGCCGACGAACAGATCGACCGGGTGCTGGCGCGCGTGTCCCTGAGCGACAAGCGCGGCGACCGGGTCGGCAATCTGTCGATCGGCCAGATGCGACGCATCGAGATCGCCCGCGCGCTGATGCATCGCCCGCGGCTGCTTCTGCTCGACGAGGCGACCGCCGGTCTCGACATCAGGGCGCGCGCCGAAATCCTCGAACACGTCCGCCAGCTCGTTGCATCCGAGGGGGTCGGGGTGCTCTGGGCGACCCACCTGATCGACGAAGTCGGTCCGCAGGACCAGGTGGTCGTGCTGCACAAGGGACGTATCCTCGCGCAGGGGGCCGTGCAATCCGTCATCGCGGGTGCGCAAGCCGCCGATATCCGCGACGCCTTCGGTCGACTCACGCAAACCGCGGACCTAGCCGCCGGAGCCGACGCATGACCGCGGTCGTCGAACAGCGGGAACGCGACGGCCTCACCCTCGGCCAGTACCTGATCTGCTTCGGTGGCATCGTCTGGCGGGAGGCGCTGCGCTTCATTCACCAGCGGGAGCGCTTCG
>JBKQQE010000546.1:0-11365 GCA_052326245.1 Xanthobacteraceae bacterium
CAGCCAGCTCTATTTCGGCCTGGCCGGCGCCGTCGTGCTGATCTACCTGGTGATCGTCGTCAACTTCCAGTCCTGGCTCGACCCGTTCATCATCATCACGGCGCTCCCCGGCGCGCTGGCCGGCATCGTCTGGATGCTGTTCACCACCGGCACCACGCTGTCGGTTCCGGCGCTGACCGGCGCCATCATGTGCATGGGCATCGCCACGGCCAACAGCATCCTGCTGGTCAGCTTCGCCCGCGAGGGGCTCGCGAACGGCCTCGACGCCACGACCGCGGCGCTGGAGGCCGGCTTTACCCGCTTCCGTCCCGTGCTGATGACGGCGCTCGCCATGATCATCGGCATGGTCCCCATGGCGCTGGCCATGGGTGAAGGCGGCGAGCAGAATGCCCCGCTCGGCCGCGCGGTGATCGGCGGCCTCACCGTCGCGACCATCGCAACGCTGTTCTTCGTTCCAACCGTCTTCAGCGTCCTCCACCGCAGCCGCGGCAGCCAGGCTCCAGAGGCTTTGGGTGTACCGTTGGCCGGGCCGAGCCTGTGATCCGGGAGAAATACCTTGCTTGACACCCATCCGCACGACGGCCAGCACAAAATGGAAACGCGCGAGAGGCCGCCCGAACCGCCGCCGGCCAAGAAGACCCGCTGGGTGGCGCCGATCGCCGTGGTGGTCGCGATCGGTATTGCCGTTGCCGGCATCCTGGCGCGGCGGCACCAGGAGAGCGAGGTCACGCAGTGGACCGTGGAGCAGGCGGTGCCGACCGTCGCCACCATCACGCCGAAGCAGGGCGTTTCGGGTCAGCAGCTCGTCCTGCCTGGCGACATCGAGGCCTGGAACGAGGCACCGATCTATGCGCGTGTGAGCGGGTATCTCAAAAGCTGGTATTTCGATTTCGGCGCCCATGTCCAGAAAGGGCAGCTGCTCGCGGATATCGATGCGCCCGATCTCGATGCCCAACTCGCCGCCGCCAAGGCGAGGCTGATATCGGCCCAGGCGCAAGTCAAAGTCAGGGACGCGGAGCGCCAATTCGCCGACACCACCTACGCGCGTTGGCGCGATTCGCCGAAGGGCGTCGTCTCCGAGCAGGAGACGGAGGCCAAGAAGGCGGAGTTCGGTAGTGCCGTCGCGCGCTACAACGCCGCGCTGGCGGATGCCAACGTCACCCAGAGCCAGGTCGATCAGCTGACTGCGCTGGAAGACTTCAAGCGCATCGTCGCTCCGTTCGACGGCATCGTCACCGCGCGCAACACCGATATCGGGGCGCTGATCAACGCCGGCAGCGGCGTCGGCGGCGGCACCGGGCCGCAGCTGTTCCGTGTCGCCGACGTGCACGAGATGCGGGTGTTTGTCCAGGTGCCGCAGGAAATGTCGGCCGGGATGCATTCCGGGCTGACCGCGGATCTCATCCTGCCGCAGTATCCGGACAAGACTTTCAAGGCGGTCGTCGCCACCACGGCCGAAGCGATCAACAAGACCTCGCGGACCCTGCTGGTCGAACTCCATGCCGACAATGGCGAAAAGCTGCTGCAGCCGGGTACTTTCGCCCAGGTGCGTTTCAACCTCGCCAACAACCCGGCCACGCTGCGTATTCCGACCAGCGCGCTGATCTTTCGCGAAGACGGCGTGCAGGTGGCTCTGCTCGGCCCCGGCAACAAGGTCGAACTGAGGTCGGTAACGCTCGGTCGCAATCTCGGGACCGAGTTCGAGGTGCTAAAAGGCTTGACCGGGTCCGACACCGTCATCAACAGTCCGTCGGATTCGCTGTCGACAGACGAAATCGTCAAGCTCGCGAATGAGACCCGGCCAGCTCCGGGCCATGAGACCGACGCAAAGCAATAGCCGAGGCGCTCGCGATCTCGCGAATGTCCAGGAACCCTCTGATAGGGCGTAAAATTTTTATTAGTTGCCGCGCCTGAGGGGTATCCCCATCATGCCCGCTGAGAACGACTTTCACCGCTCCGGTGCGGGTCATCGGGGGGGCGTGTTTCGGTGGGCCTTGCGGCGCCATCAGGCGTGTCCGGCCACCAGAAGCAGTCGAGAGAATCAAGCTCCAACATGAATTTGTGCCGCGTCTCCTTGCTGGCGCTCTTGGTGAATGGCGTGGCCGCGTACCGAGGAGTGGCGTCGTGATCCGCCTCCTCCCTGGCTCGGCGCCCGGCTGGATCCTGTGCGGCGGCGCCGGCATTGCCGCCGGTGCTCGCGGCCGCGCGCGCCGGCCTGTGGTGGTGGACACCGAGCGCGTTGCGGGCGAAATTCCCTCTCGGCGAACAACGAAATCTGCTAGGGTTTTCATGGGTTCTTGCCTGGTGGACCTGGTGTCGATCCGGCAAGGTAGAATTTATGTGTTGGGAATGGGTCTGTCGTGAGTTCAGCACAAAGATGCCCGCCGGATGCGACTGTGATCTTCGGCGATGTGCTCGAGGCCCGTGCGGCAACCCCGTCAGATGCCAAATCGCTGAAACCGACTGCGCCGCGCCTGCCGGGCGCTTTTCCGTCATGACACCGGGTTCTGTGGAAGCAGGCGCATGAGACTACGAAATCTCGCGTGTTCGGTCGTGTTTGCTGCTGCGCTGGCGGGGTGTGCCGTCGGCCCGGAGTATCTCACGCCGGATGTCGCACTTCCTGGCGCTTTCCTGGCGCCGACTGTGAACAAGGAGCCGGCGTCCGGCGGCGCGAGTCCCGATCTGTGGCAATGGTGGCTGACATTGCGCGACCCGCAATTGAACGCGCTGATCGCCCGCACGCTGCAGAACAATCTCGATCTCAAGATCGCGCTGGACCGTTTGCAGCAGGCGAGATTGCAACTCGTCGTCATCGGCAGCCAGGCGCTGCCGCAGGTCAATGGCGGTGTCGGCGGCGGCGTCGGCACCGGCACGGACGAAACCAAGGGCAGGGCTTCGCAGGCGCTGACATCCGCGGACAACAACCAGGGCGTCAGGAGCATCAACCAGATCGGCGGTCTCGACGCCGAATGGGAGATCGACATCTTCGGCAAGATCGCGCGCCGGGTCGAGACGCAGGTCTATACCGCGGAGGCGTTCAAGGAGGCGCGGGACTGGGTCTACGTCGTGATTGCCGCCGATGTCGCCCGTTTGTACTTCGACCTGCGGGCCCGGCAGGACAGCCTGCAAATTCTCTTTCGCGACATCGAGGCCGCGCGCAAGGTGCTCGACCTGGCCCAGACCCGGTTCGATCGCGGGCTGACCAACGAACTCGACGTGCTGCTGGCAAAGCGCCAGGTCGCGACGCTGGAGGCGGACGTCGAGCCGCTCAAGGCGGTGATCGCGGCCAGCGGTTATGCGATTGCCGTCTTGGCCGGAGAATACCCGGAAGCGCTCGCCAGGGAGCTGGGACGGTCTGGCATGGTGCCGCGGTTGCCGGCCCGCGCGCCGGCCGGGCTCCCGGTCGACCTGCTGCGTCGCCGCCCCGACATTCGCGAAGCCGAGCGGTTCCTGGCCGCGGCGGTCGCCGACGTCGGAGCCAGGACCGCGGACCTGTTTCCGAGCGTGGTGCTCACCGCCGCGGGGGGCGCACAGCGTGGCGTGCGATCGGGCTCCGCCATTCCCATCACCTGGATCGGGTCGGTCGGGCCGTCGATCGATGCCCCGCTCCTCGACTTCGGCGCGCTCGACGCCCGGATCGAGATTGCCGATTACCGGGCGCACGAGCTCGCGACGGTCTATAAGCAGTCGATTCTTGTGGCCGTGCAGCAGGTCGACGAAGCCGACACCACCTATCGCGGCTATCGGCAGAGCCTGCGCAGCCTCGATACCGCCCTCGAGGCGGCGCGCCAGGCGACGAAAGTGGCGAGCGAGCGCTACGACCGAGGCCTGACCGATTTCCTCAACGTTCTCGACGCCGAACGGCAGCAATTCGCCCTGGAGCAGCAGCGCGCCGAGGTCGTCCGACTTGCGGGCGACAGCTTCGTTGCGCTCTACAAGGCGCTCGGCGGCGGCTGGCCGCCCGACGAAATCATTCCACCGGTCAGGCGGCCGGACCCTGCAGCGATCGCCGCAGTCAAGCGTCTGATGCAGGACCCGCCGCATCTGCCGCCACCTCCGCCACCGCCCGGGCTCACGCCCTAGTTCCCGGTTTCAGAAGTTCGCGAAGCGCAGGCGGAAAACTCAGTTCGCGGACGTCTGGAACGAAAGGGTTCTGGAAATGTATAGCTGCTCGTGCCCTTCGCTTTCCGAAGTTCGTTGATGTTAGCATCGGACCACTAGTGTGATGAAGGAAGCAAGTCGTTGACGAAGGCGACCCCGGTCCGTCGCCAGACCATTCTTCTCGTCGAGGACGAGAAGGACCTGGCGAACGAGATCAAAATCGAGCTGGAGCGGCTGGGCTACCTCGTGCGTATTGCCACCATCGCCGAGGCCGCGGATGCTGCGCGCGTCGGCGACGCCGCCATGATGATCATGGACCGCCTGGTGTTCGGCGAGGACAGCCTGAAGACGCTGGAGGTCCTGCGCAAGGAGGGCGTCAAAGTCCCCGTGCTGGTGATCTCGGCATTGTCCTCCATCGACGAGAGGGTGCGGGGACTGAAGGCGGGAGGCGACGACTATCTTACCAAGCCGTTCGCCATGCCGGAACTTGCCGCGCGGGTCGAAGCGCTGCTGCGCCGCCTCGACGACGTGCGCGCCACCAAGCTGCGGGTCGGCGATCTTGAAATGGACCTGATCGAACACACGGTGCACCGCGGCGGCACCAAGATCGAGCTGCTGCCGCGCGAATTCAAGCTTTTGGAGTATTTTCTCCGTCATCCCGGCCAGGTGATCACGCGAGCGATGCTGCTTCAGGACGTGTGGCAATATCATTTCTCGCTGGAGACCAATGTCGTCGACGTCCACATCAGCAATCTGCGGAAGAAGATCGACGGGCGGAGCGCTTCCTCGCTGATCGTGAATATCCGCGGCGCCGGCTTCATGCTGAACACAAATGCTTGAGTTCTTCAGATCATCCGCGGTGCGCGTCGCCCTCGCCTTCGTTGTCGCGACCGTGGTGGCGACGACAGCGGTGTTTGGTCTGGTGTACCTGCAGATCCGGGCAGCGGACGAAAAGAGCAATCGCCTGATTCTCGAGGATGAAGCCGCCAAGAGCGTCAATCATCCGGTCGACGTCCTCAGAAACGCATTCGAAGTGCGGCTGACGCACGACCTGCGGCGGCTCGACTATGCGGCGCTTTTCAGCGAGGACCGCAAGCTGATGTTCGGCAATATCGACGCATTGCCGCCGATCCCGCTGGACGGAAAGTCGCATTTCGTAGCCGCGTCGCGCGTGCCGGGCGGCGACAACCGCATGGAGCCGGCCATCTTCGTGGCGCGCCCGCGACCCGACGGCAGCATCATGCTGTTGGGCCGCAGCCTGCTTGAAACCCTGGCATTCCGCAGGATCGTGCTGGGCGCGCTTGCGACCGGGCTGGCGCCGATGCTGCTGGTGGCGCTGGCGATCGGCGCCTTCTTCGCGCGCCGCGCGTCGCGGCGTCTCACCGCCATTCACGACACCATCGCCAGGATCATGAAGGGGGACATGCACCTGCGGCTGCCGGTTCGTTCGCGGCAGGACGCGATCGACAAGATCTCGCGCGACGTCAACCTGATGCTCGACGAAATCACGCGCCTGCTGGTGCAGATCAAGGGCGTCAGCGACAACATCGCGCACGACCTGCGCAGCCCGCTCGCCGTCGTGCACGCGCAGCTGGAGCGCGGGCTGGAAAGTTCGAATGACGAGGAGCTGCGCGGCGCGGCGCGTCAGGCTCTGGCCCATATCGACAAGGCGATGCTGACGGTTTCGGCCCTGCTGCGCCTCGCCGACGTCGAATACGGTCCGAAATCGAGCAAGTTCCAGCCGATCGATCTTTCGGCGATCTGCGCCGACCTGTTCGAGTTTTTCGAGCCGCTCGCCGTTTCGAAGTCGATCAAAATGACGCTGGAAATCCAGTCGCCGGTCCAGATCCTGGGCGATGGCGATCTGATGCGCGAGGCGGTGTCGAACCTGATCGGCAACGCGATCAAGTTCACGCCCGAAAACGGGACGGTGCGCGTCTCGGTGGCCCAGGAAGACGGCCGGCCCGTGATCCGCGTGCGCGACAACGGAATTGGCGTCGAGCCGGCGGAGCGGGACAAGATATTCCAGCGGTTTTACCGCACCGCGAGCGGTCACCGCGTTCCCGGCAGCGGTATCGGCCTGAGCATCGCGGCAGCCATCGCCAATCTTCACGACTTCGAGCTGCGCTTCGAGGACAATCATCCGGGCGCGGTGTTCGAATTGGCCGGGCGGAAGAAATAGCCGGCGCGGCATTGCCCAGGTAGATTGTATCGAACGGATTGCAATCTTGTCGCGAGCAACGGATCAGATGGACCCACGCGCGCAGGAGCGGTTCCACGCACCAAGAACATCGGGGGACAGAGCCCGCGGGGCCCCGGCCATCGCCATGGATACTGGCCAAATTCTGTTGATGCGGCACGCCGAAAAGCGCGACGATCCGCTTGACCCGGATCTGTCCGCGGCCGGGCAGGCGCGGGCACGCCAGCTTGTGCGCTACATTCCGGAGAGCTTCGGGACGCCCGACTTCCTGTTCGCGACGGCGTTGTCCAATCACAGCCGCCGACCTGTCGAAACGCTTGAGCCGCTCTCGCAGGCCATCGGCATCACCATCGACGCGGGGTTCGCCGATCAGGACTATGGGGCGCTGGCGCATGAAATCCTGCACACGCCGCACTACGACGGCAAGCTGATCGTGATTTGCTGGCACCACGGCAACATTCCATCGCTTGCCCGTGCGCTCAAGGCGAAGTCCGGCGAATACCCCGATCCGTGGGATCCTGCGGTCTTCGACCTCATCCTGCGGTTCGATTTTGTCGAAGGCGTACCGACCGTCAGCCGCGTGGTCGAGCCGTTCTGACGCGCGCGAGACTTAGATCGTCCGCGAGATCAGCACCTTCATGATTTCGTTGGTGCCGCCGTAGATGCGCGACACCCGCGCATCCTTGTACATGCGCGCGATCTCGTACTCGTCCATGTAGCCGTAGCCGCCGTGCAGCTGCAGGCACTCGTCGATGATTTCGCCCTGCAGATCGGTCAGCCAGTATTTCGCCATCGAGGCCGTGGCGGCGTCGAGCTTGCCCTCGAGATGCTGGCCGACGCAGTGATCGACGAACACCCGCGCTACCGTCGCGCGGGTCTTGCATTCGGCGAGCTTGAACTGGACGGTCTGGTTGTCGAACACCGGGCGGCCGAACGCCTTGCGCTGCTTGACGTAGTCGATCGTCACCTCCAGGGCGCGTTCGATCATCGCCATGGCCTGGATCGCGATGATCAGCCGCTCCTGCGGCAACTTCTCCATCAGCTGATAGAAGCCGCGGCCTTCGTCGGCGCCGATCAGGTTGGCGGTCGGCACCCTCACGTCGTTGAAGAACAGTTCCGAGGTATCCGCGGCTTCGAGCCCGACCTTGTCGAGGTTGCGGCCGCGCGCGAAACCTTCCGTGCCCTCGGTCTCCACCACGATCAGCGAGGTACCCTTGGCACCTTGCTTGGGGTCGGTCTTGGTCACCACCACGACCAAGTTGGCGGTCTGGCCGTTGGTGATGAAGGTCTTGGCGCCGTTGATGGTGTACTGGTTGCCCTGCCGGATCGCGGTGGTTCTGACGCCCTGCAGGTCGGAGCCGGCGCCGGGTTCGGTCATGGCGATGGCGGCGACATATTCGCCGCTCGACAGCTTGGGCAGCCAGCGCTGTTTCTGCTCCTCGGAGCAATAGCTCTCGATATAGGGCATCACGATGCCGTTGTGCAGCGACACGCCCCAGGCATCGAGACCGCGCTTGGTGGTCCGCTCGATCAGCACGGCCTCGTGGCGGAAGTCACCGCCGACGCCGCCATAGGCCGCGGCGCTGGACAACCCCAGCAGCCCCGCTTCGCCGGCCTTGTTCCACAACCCGCGTTCGACGATCCCGTCCTTGCGCCACTGATCGAGCTTGGCCTGGGGCGCGTGGCTGTCGAGAAACCGGTCCACCGACGCGGCGAACATCGCGAACTCCTCGTCGGCGAGGTAGGCGGGAGTGGGGACGTTGAGGACGGAACTTCGCATCGGGCGCTCTCCAGAGATGGCTTCGGACTTGTTGTTTTCCGCCCAGTTGGTTGGGCGCGCCCTGCAATGTCAAGCGCATGGCCCGGCGGCGCCCGGATGCGGGTCGACGACGGGCGTCCGCGCGCCAAGAGTGCCGGTATTTATCTCGTGTAAGCAACGGGTTATCGTAAGTAGCGGCCTGTGATGCTAGACGAGCGTCCTGACCACGCCGTAGGCCGCACCGAGAAACAGGCCCACGGCGGCCACAAAGGCGATCGTGAAGCCCGTGCTGCGCGTCGCCGGATCCTTGAGGTAGCTGAGCGCATAGATGACCCGGCCGACGATCCAGATCGCGCCGCCCACGGCCGCGCCGATATCGTTGAGCGCGGCGGCATAGAGCCACATCGACGGCAGAAAGAACACCAGCTGTTCCAGCGTGTTCATCTGCACGCGGTAGGCGCGCTCGAAATTCTCGTCGCCGGTGACCGCGGGGGCCTTCACTTTGTAACGGCCGCGTGCCACGGCCACGTTGTACGACACGCCCGAATATAGTAGCAGCGCCAGCAGCGTCACCGCCGCCGTGTAGTGATAGCTCATGTGATTCCCCCCATGTTGAATTGTGACTTCACGGCCGAGTTCTTACCATGCCAGATTAGGCGTGGAACCGCCGAGACGCTTCTGCACCGTACTTGCGATACTCCGGCGATTATTTGTTCGTCACAATATCGGGGCAAACTTCCAGGATTGACCTCTTGTTCTTTACATGTTCTGTCCCAACATCATTCGCCGACCTCGCCGGCGTGGGCGGTCGTCTTGCGCCCCCTCCTTGCGTTCAACAGGAGTCTTTGTGAATGGCCAGAAAAATTTCCAAGAAAGCCGGGAAGAAATCATCGACGGCCGCTCGCCGCAAGGTTGCTGCCCGCCCGACCGCGAAGAAGCGCGTTCGCGTTGCCTACAGCAAGGCCGATGTCAAGGAGTTGAAGGGGCACTCCAGAGCGAAGACGCCGCTCAAAGCGATCGCGAAGGCGATGAAGCGCACCGAAGGCTCGCTACGGCAGAAGGCGATGGTGCTGGGAATCCCGCTCGGTCATCGCCGCTAGTGCCCGCTTTTCGAAGCTCGCGATCCATTGCGGCAACCTCTCGTGCGAACTTCGGAAACCGGGTACTAGCGTCCCGGTTCAAACATTCGCATTATCTTGCGGCGGGCTCTCACTAGTGGTCCGATTCCAACATTTGCATCCCATCTCAGCCGGCGCTTTGCAAATGTTGGAATCAAAGGACCACTAGCTAATCGGGCGCTCCCGCCTCGCCGGTGTCGGTTGCCGCGCGCGCGCTACGTCTGGTCGTCGCGCGCGCCAGAATGGCGGAGGGCAACTCGCCGAATGCCGCGCGATAGTCGTGCGCGAAATGCCCGAGATTGGCGAAACCGCAGGCGAACGCCACGCCGGTGATGGTGGTGGTCGGATCGGTGTCGATCAGCATGTCGCGCGCGCGCTCCAGCCGCACCCGCTTGGCAAACTGGTGCGGCGAATACCCGCGATGTCGGCGAAACGTCTTGAACAGGGTCCTGGCGCTGACACCGCTGACGCCGGCGAGCTGCTCGATCGTGATCGCCTGATCGCAATGGGCGCGAATGAATTCTTCCACCAGGCGCACCTGTCGCGGCGTGGCGTCCGCGATGTCGCGCTGCAGCAGGACCGAGAAGGAGTGCTCATTGGAGCACAGGAAGGCGAGAACCACGGCTTGCTCCAGTTCTCGGAGCACGACCTGGGGCAATCGTCCGGCGGAGGCGTTGAGCTGATCGGCCAGGAATTTCGTCAATTGCCACAAGCCCTGAACCCGGGGATCGGCCATGCTGCCATTGATGGCAAATGTCAGCGGTCCGTTCGCGGGAGCCCCGAGCAGCGCCGCTAATTTACGTTCCAGAGCGGTGCGCGCCACGCGGATATAGAACTGTTCGAAATCGCGACCGTAGGCAATCGTCGCGGTCCGACCTGGCGAGGTGATGCAGGTCTGCTCGCACGTCACTTGCGACGTCATGCGCCCGCTGGTGACCCCGCAGCTGCCGCGCAACGCGAACTGCTGCCGCGCGAAATCAGCCTCGGGGAATTCGATCGTCGCCTCGCCGCAGACACTGTATCCCAGCGTGAGATCGGTGAGGCCAACCGAATTGCCGCGCGAGGGGACGGCATCAAAACGCGGCAGCTCGACGCGGGTGGCGCCATAATCCGCCATTGCGACCGAGCGGAATTCTTCGGGGTCCGCGGTGCGGAAGACCAGAAACCTGCCGAGCGGAGTGGTGACCGTGTCCGCCTCCTCAGGTTCTGCTGGAGCCGCGGATCATGGCCGCAATGCCACAGTCACCCGAATAAGCGCAAACGAAGGTTCTCCGCGCGATTGCGGCGATCCACCGGGAACGAATGACGGAGACTTCAAAGAGCATGACGGCCCTCATACCACCGCGCGGCGATTCGAACCATTCGACGTCCGGAGGATGCGGGCGGGCGTCGGGTCTGTTGGCACGGAACGGGTGTCCGGGCCGCGCCTCAATGCGACACCCGGCTCCAAGTCTCGCTGCCGCAGAGCACGCCGACGCAGCCGCGGACCTCCAGCCGGCCGGCGTCGACCACCGTGACCGTGCTCTCGTAGATCTGGCCGTTGTCGGCGTTGTAGATCTGGCCCGACCATGAATTCGGTCCCGCCGGCTTCATGCCGATGAAGAGCTGAAGACCGACGATCGGCCGGTTCCTGAGCGACGGATTGCGGTTCTTGTCATCGACCTGGGGTTTATGCGTCGCCGGGTCGATCGGCTCCTTCAGCCACACCACCTTGCCGCACAGGTCGGTCCCGCAGCGGCTCACCTGGACGCGGGCGTCGCCGGCCTGCGTCAGCCAGACGCCATGCGGGGTGGCTTCGGCGGCACGCGCGGATGGAGCGAGTACGGCCAGCAGCGGACCGGTCAGGCCGAGGGCAAAGGCGAAGGCGAGAATGATGCGACGCGTGGTAGGCATGGGGAAACCGCTGTCAGGACGACTTGCGGCCGAGGTGCCGCGGACGGGATTTTCTTGGGACGCGAGGCCGTCGAGCCGAGGTGTCAGCAATTCCGCGGTTGGGACGTCCGTCGAGATCGGGCCGTTGGATGACAGGATTTCTGTGTGGAGGCAAGGCGGAGATTTGCAAGGGGCTTGCAGCCGCTGCCAAGGCCGGGGAGGCTCTGGCAGCGAATAAATGCAGCAGCCATTTTGGTGGATTTGAAATTCGCTTCAGTATTGCCGCTACCTCTTCAAGCGAATGTCAAATCCAAA
>JBKQQE010000547.1:0-5887 GCA_052326245.1 Xanthobacteraceae bacterium
CGCTGAGCGCCGTTTGCTTCAAGGACCCGCGGATCAGATCCGTTCGGCTTCGTCTCGAAAAGCTTCGTGCCGTCGCGAACGCAGCAGGCGTCGGCGTCGAGATTTTCCGGCGCGCCGATTCCCACCCTCACACCTGCTTTCCAGCTGAACAAGGATTTGGCCATGGCATTGCTCTCGCTTAAGCCTGTTTCCCGCGCAGCCGAGCCCGCTGCTGACGGCCGCGCGGCGCTGCAGCGCCTGATGCGGGGCTACTCCATCGAAATCACCGGGGCCGACCGGGCGGTGCGGGAAGCCTGCGACGCCGAACTTCCCGCAGGGACCGAGGTGTTCATTGCATTCGTGCCGGGCGAGAGCACCGACCGGGTGGTCGATGCCGCGCGCAAGGTCAAAGCCAGGGGAATGACCCCGGTGCCGCATATCATCGCGCGCAGCTTCGTCGACGAGGCAGCCCTGGACAGGCTGCTCGGCCAGTTCGCTTCGGAAGCCGGCGCCACACGTGCGCTGGTGCTGGCGGGCGATCGCCCGAAGCCGGCCGGTCCGTTCGACTCCGCACTGCAGCTGTTGAAGACCGGAGCCTTCCAGCGGCGGGGTTTTCAACAGCTGTACTTTGCAGCGCATCCGGAAGGCCACCCCGCTGCGGCTGCGGATGTGATGCGCCAGGCAATGAAGGACAAGATCACCCACACGTTGCAGGTCGGCTTGAAGCCGGCTCTGGTCAGCCAGTTCACGCTGGATGCCGATACATTGCTCGGCTGCCTGGCAAGTCTGCCCGACGAGGCCAGAACGACGCCTTTCCGGCTGGGCGTCGCCGGCCCCACCAGCTCCAAGACGTTGCTGAAATACGCGCTCTATTGCGGCGTCGGGGCTTCCTGGAAGGCCCTGGGAACCCGGGTCGCCCACATGAGCCAGCTCGTGCTGCAGGAAAGTCCGGACGGCTTGCTGCGGCAGGTGGCCGAGCACGTTTTCGGCGAGGGCAGCGCTGCTTCGGCCAACGTGGCCGGCGTGCATCTGTTCACCTTCGGCGGCGTCGCCAGGTCGGTCGCGTGGAGCAAGAGCTTCATCGGCTCGGCTTCCTAGTCCTCGAGGTCAAAAGATTGCCGATGTCCACGCCCGCGACCGCACCCACTTTCATCCTGATCCTGACCTGTCCCGACCGGCGTGGCATCGTCGCCGCCGTGTCGACGTTCCTGGCCGATGCGGAGTGCAATATTCTGGAAAGCGCCCAGTTCGGCGATGAGGACACGGGCCGCTTCTTCCTGCGCATCAGCTTTCACTCGCCCGGCAAGGGGCTGAAAGCCCTGAAGGCGGACTTCGCCCCGATCGCCGGCCAATTCGACATGCAGGCCGAGTTCTTCGACGCCGCCGTCAAGTTGCGCACCCTGGTGATGGTGTCCCGGCTCGGGCACTGCCTCAACGACCTGCTCTACCGCAATAGCATCGGGGCGATTCCGATGGACCTGCGGCTGGTGGTCTCGAACCACACCGATCTGCAGACCCAGGTGGGCCAGAACCAGATTCCTTTCCATCACATGCCGGTCACGCCGGAGAACAAGGCCGAGCAGGAAGCCAGGCTGATCGCGCTGATCGAGGCGGAGAATATCGAGCTGATCGTGCTTGCCCGCTACATGCAGGTGATGTCGGAAGCCTTCTGCGCCCGCTATCCGGGGCGGATCATCAACATCCACCACTCCTTCCTGCCGAGCTTCAAGGGCGCCAAGCCCTATCACCGGGCGCATAGCCGGGGCGTGAAGCTGATCGGCGCCACCGCTCACTATGTGACCTCCGATCTGGATGAGGGACCAATCATCGAGCAATCGGTCGAGCGGGTCCGGCACAACTTCACCCCGGATGACCTCGTGGCCCTCGGCCGGGACGTCGAGACCGTGGTGCTGGCGCGCGCGGTCCACTGGCACGCCGAGCGTCGCGTGCTTCTGAACGAATCCCGAACCGTCATTTTTCAATAGATCGCGCGCTACGACACTCCACCCTTCACCTTGAGGAGCAAGAAGATGAGCAAGCCCAGCCTTCAGTCCGTCCTGGACGGAGCAAAGAATACAGTCGAGCTTCTGAGAAACTCGAAGATCGGCACCTACATCTATCCGGTCGTGCCGAGCGAGTTCAGCAACTGGCGCGACGAACAGCGCGCCTGGTGCGACACCGCCGTGCTGTTCGACCAGACTCACCACATGGCCGAACTGACGGTTAAGGGGCCGGATGCCGAAAAGCTGCTGTCCTACCTCGCGATCAACAGCTTCAAGGGTTTCGCTCCCGGCAAGGCGAAGCAGTTCGTGCCCTGCTCCCATGACGGCTACGTCATCGGCGACATGATCATGTTCTATCTCGACCAGAACGAGCTTCTGATCGTCGGGCGCGCGCCGGCGGTCAACTGGGTCCAGTTCCACGCCGAGACCGGCGGCTACAAGGTCGATTTGATACGGGACGACCGATCCGATTCACGCCCCTACGGCCGTGCGATCTCCCGGCGGCACTACCGCTATCAGATTCAGGGACCGAATGCGACCAAGGTGCTGGAAAAGCTCAACGGCGGACCGGTGCCCGACATCAAGTTCTTCAACTTCGATTCCATCACGATCGGAGGCCGCAAGGTTCGCGCGCTGCGCCACGGCATGGCCGGCGCTCCGGGTTTGGAAGTCTGGGGGCCCTACGAACAGGCCGAAGAGATCCGCAACATCATCATGGAAGCCGGCGCCGAATTCGGCCTGACCCAGGTGGGCTCGCGCGCCTATGCCACCAATACGCTGGAGTCGGGCTGGATTCCGTCGCCCCTGCCGGCGGTCTATACCGGCGACAAGATGCAGGCCTATCGCCAATGGCTGCCCGCCAACGGCTACGAAGCGACCTGCTCGATTGGCGGCAGCTTCGTGTCCGGCAACATCGAAGACTATTATCTGACGCCGTACGAACTGGGCTACGGCCCGTTCGTGAAGTTCGACCACGACTTCGTCGGCCGCGAAGCACTGGAAAAGAAGGCCGGCCAGCCGCATCGGCGCAAGGTCACCTTCGAGTGGAATCCCGAGGACGTGACCAAGATCTTCGACTCCATGTTGCGTCCCAGCGAACTGCCCTACAAATTCTTCGATCTGCCGCTCGCCAACTATGCGTCTTCGTCCTTCGACAAGGTCAGCCTGAACGGCAAGACCGTTGGGCTGTCGATGTTCGCCGGCTACAGCTACAACGAACGCACCGCCCTGTCGTTGGGCGTGGTCGATGCGGGCGTGGCGACCAACGACGTGCTCACCCTGACCTGGGGCGAGCCGGACGGCGGCTCGGGCAAGTCCACGGTCGAGCGGCACCGCCAGCTTGAAATCCAGGTGAAGGTCGCACCGGTGCCGTACGCGCGCGGCGCCCGCGAAACCTATGCCGACAGCTGGCGGACGCGAAGCCGCTAAGTCCAGACCAGAGATGTAGGGGGCGGCTTTCGGGACGCCCCCTCATCCTGTCCATCAGCGATGCCGTAGTCTCCATCTCGCTGATCTGAAATATCCGTCAGCTCGCTCGATCCGACGAAACGCCATCGGCATCTCTCGTCATCGACCGGACCTGTCCCCGCAAAAGCACGCAGGGCGTGCAACAACGTGAGCTTCTGGGATGACAGGTTTGGCCTCTCACGTCATCCTGTGGCACGCATAGCAACGCGGCTCTGGCCGGGTTGCGTTCTTCCAAAGTGCTGGTCGGTCTCAACAACGATGCCTCGCGCGTGCCGCCGCGCCCCGAGGATGCCATCGACCACATCGACAAGACGCGGTGAGCGATGCGACTCCGATTTCTGCGTCATTGCCGGGCTAGACGGGGCAATCCACTCTTGGCCGCGCGGTTAGCGCCGTGGATCGGACTTCGCCCAGGGAGCGCGTAGGCGCTCCCTGGAGCGGAACGTCCGGGCGTTCGGGGACATCAGCGTCCCAGCACCGCGCGCATGACGCGCGTGAGTTCGGCGTCAGCCTGCGCCGGCAATGACGCACTGCGCCAGCCCACCATGTTGTCGGGACGAACCAGCACGGCGCCGTCCTCGTTGACACCGCTCAACTCAGACCAGCGCGCCTCGGCATCCAATGCGTCGCCACCGTGCCCAACGATTACGAGCCTGATCACGGCGCGTGTTGCCTTCGCGGCCGCCTCGACGGCGGTGCGCCACTGCGCGCCCTTGTTCCGTACCAGCAGCACGAAGTCACCCTCGCGACCGATCAGGTCGTGGGTGGAGAGCTTCGCGCCCTGCCGGTCGAGCCAACAATGCGGCAGGCGATGCCCCGGCCGCGAGGTCGGCGTGTAGAGCTGGCCATTTGCCGGTCGCGCCGGTGCCTCCGAATCGTCGCGAACGACGGCCGAGGAGTCGTAGACAAACCCGAGTTCCACGTCCTGGGCGAAGAACTCGATGGCCTGGGTGTTGAAGATGGTGGCCAGTCGATCGCGCCGCATGCGGCCGTTCGCGCTGTCCGCGAACAAGGCCTGCACCGCGCCAATAACGTGGCCCGGCGTCTGCACCTCGGTCAAGTTGTTGGGATGCACGGCAACTACGCCCATCTCCAACAGCATGTGATTGAAGAACGCGTTGAGCGCCCATTCGACATTGAACGCGCCAACCGGACGCCGTTCGGCCTCGTAGCTGTCAAGCATTTGGTCCGACGCCTTCCCCGTCACCGCCAGCGCCAGTTTCCAGGCGAGATTATGCGCGTCCTGGATGCCGGTGTTGAGGCCCAGTCCCGTGGTCGGCGGGTGACGGTGGGCGGCGTCGCCCGCCAGGAACACCCGGCCGACCCGGTAGCGCTCCGCGAGCACACCTTCGACCGCCCATTCCGACACGCAGCGCACCTTCATTGGCAGATCGGCAATGCCGAGAATCCTGCGAACCTCCTCGGCTGCCGCCTCGTCGCTGAACGCCGGCGGATCGAACGGCATGCGGGGAAAGCCGAGCGACCACTCCGGCGAATGGCGTCCCCACTTGCCTGGTCCCATCGGCACGACGACCGAAACACCCTGGCGATGCATCGGCTTCAGCCAGTTGAGCAACACCCTATCATCAGGAATCCATTGCGACAGGTCGGCCTCGAAATGTACCCCAACCTGGGTGATGAGTTTGGTCGGTCCTTCCATCGCGACGCCCAGCATCTTGCCGACCGTGCGGCCGCCGTCGGCGGCGACGAGGTATTTCGCCCGAACGGTCTGGATCTCCTCGGTGTCGATATCGCGGACCGTCGCTGTGACGCCGTCGGCGTCCTGGGTGAATTCCACAAGTTCGCACGAGAACCGAATGCGCGTGGCGCCGCGTTTCTCCGCGTGCGACTTGATGAGCGGTTCGAGGCGGATCTGCGGCAGGTTGGCGGTGTCGGTCGGCGACGTCTCCAGATAATGAACAATGCCAGGCGTGCCATGGCCGCCAAGAGTTCCCATTTCGAACAGCGTCTTGCCGGCTAGCGGATTGTCGCCGCCCAGCGAAGTATACCACTTGGTCTTCGACCGGTTGTAGGGCGGAGTGCCCTGGGCATAGACGTCATCCGCGAGCCCGTGCTGACGAAAGATCTCCATGGTCCGCTGATTGAGATAGTGCGCCTTGGGCAGGATCGATGTGGAGGCGTGACGCTCGATGGTGAGAAAGTCGACGCCCTTGTCGGCGAGGAAGATCGAGGTCGCGAGGCCGCAGCCGCCGCCTCCGACAACGAGAACGTCGATGGTCTTGTCAATCTTGGTGGTCATGGGCTTCCTCCGGCCGTGGTAGTAAGGTGATGCTGGCGGCACCGCACTGCACACGCGGCTGTTCCGGCAGATCCAACGTTTCGATGTCGAGGGAAAACAGAAGAGCATGAGCGCTCCGGCTTGGACGAACCCCGTCCCGCCACTATGATTTCCCCCGGCGGCTGTCGGATGTTCCTCC
>JBKQQE010000548.1:0-3548 GCA_052326245.1 Xanthobacteraceae bacterium
AACATGTTGCAACCCAAACGCACCAAGTTCCGCAAGGCCTTCAAGGGCCGCATCCGTGGCGCCTCGAAGGGCGGCTTCTCGCTGAACTTCGGGCAGTTCGGCTTGAAGGCGCTGGAGCCGGAACGCATCACGTCCCGTCAGATCGAGGCGGCTCGCCGCGCCATGACGCGCCATATGAAGCGCGCCGGCCGCGTGTGGATCCGCATCTTCCCGGATGTGCCGATTTCCAAGAAGCCGACCGAAGTGCGTATGGGCAAGGGCAAGGGTGCGCCGGAATTGTGGGCGGTGCGCGTCGCCCCGGGCCGCATCATGTTCGAGATCGATGGCGTGCCGGCGCCTCTGGCGCGGGAGGCGCTGACTCTCGCCGCCGCGAAACTGCCCATCAAGACGCGCTTTATCGAGCGCATCGCCGAGTGAGGATTTGACGCCATGAAAAGCAAGCAGCATGTGTCCGATCTTCGCGCGCTCTCTGAAGATCAATTGAACGACGAGCTCCTGAATCTGAAGAAAGAGCAGTTTAATCTGCGCTTTCAGCGGGCCACCGGACAGCTCGAGAACACGTCCCGCGTTCGCGTCGTGAGACGGGAAATCGCAAGGGCCAAGACCATCGCCGCGCAAAAACGCGCCCCAAGCCAAGGTTGAGTGAACGACATGCCGAAGCGAATTCTCCAGGGCGTCGTCGTCAGCGACAAACAGAACAAGACTGTTGTCGTGAAGGTCGAACGCCGTTTTACGCATCCGCTGTTCCAGAAGACGGTGCGTCGGACCAAGAACTATCACGCGCATGACGAAGCCGGCGCATTCAAGGTCGGCGACGCCGTGACGATCGAAGAGACCGCGCCGATTTCGAGGTTGAAACGCTGGCGCGTCATTGAAAACACTCCCAAGGCCTGAAGGCCGAGGGCGTAAAAGAAAGTTCCGGACGAAGTCGGCGGCGACGCCGAAACCAGACCGGATAAAAGAGGCGGATTAGCCATGATTCAGATGCAGACAAATCTCGATGTCGCCGACAACTCCGGCGCGCGCCGGGTCATGTGCATCAAGGTGCTGGGCGGTTCAAAGCGCAAATATGCCGGCGTGGGCGACATTATCGTCGTGTCCATCAAGGAGGCTATTCCGCGCGGTCGCGTGAAAAAGGGCGACGTGCTGAAGGCGGTCGTCGTTCGCACGGCGAAGGACATCAAGCGCGCCGACGGTTCTACGATCAGGTTCGACTCGAACGCGGCCGTGCTGATCAACAATCAGAAGGAGCCGATCGGCACCCGCATTTTCGGACCGGTCCCGCGCGAATTGCGCGCCAAGAACCATATGAAGATCATCTCGCTCGCGCCGGAGGTGCTGTAATGGCCGCCAAGATCAAGAAAGGCGACAAGGTGGTCGTCCTCACGGGTCGCGACAAGGGCCGCACCGGCGAGGTCGTCAGGGTCAGTCCGAGCGAGGGCCGCGCCGTCGTGGAAGGCGTCAATCAGGTGAAGCGCCACCAGCGCCAAACCAAGGACCGCGAAGCCGGCATCATCACCAAATCGGCTCCGATCGACTTGTCCAACCTCGCCATCGCCGACCCCAAGGACGGCAAGCCGACCCGCGTCGGATTCAAGATTCTCGACGACGGCCGCAAGGTTCGCGTCGCCAAGCGTTCGGGAGAACAGATCGATGGCTGAGGAAAAGAAGCCCAAGGCCGCCAAGGGCGCGGATAAGCCCGCCAAGGGCGCCGACAAGCCGGCAAAGGGCGCGGATAAGGCCGCCGAAGGCAAGAAGGCCGCGAAAAGCAAGGCCGCCGCCACCGCAGCGGGCGGAGAGGAGCGGAGTTCGCGCGGAACGGCGAAGGCCGAGCTGCCGACCGGCGCCTATACGCCGCGTCTCAAGAAGCATTTCGAAGAAGTCGTTCGCGCCGAAATGACCAAGCAGTTCGGCTATAAGAACAGCTACGAAGTGCCGACGATCGACAAGATCGTTCTGAACATGGGCGTGGGCGAGGCGGTCAACGACACCAAGAAGGTGACGGCCGCGGCGGGCGATCTTGCGCTCATCGCCGGTCAAAAGCCGGTGATCACTCGGGCGCGTTTGGCGATCTCGACCTTCAAGGTGCGCGAAAACATGCCGATTGGCGCCAAGGTCACCTTGCGCAAGACGCGGATGTACGAGTTCCTCGACCGGCTGATCACCATCGCGCTGCCGCGCGTTCGCGACTTCCGCGGGCTCAATCCGAAGTCGTTCGACGGGCGCGGCAATTTCGCGCTCGGCATCAAGGAGCACCTTGTGTTCCCGGAGATCGACTATGACAAGGCGGAGTCGATTCTGGGCATGGACGTGATCGTCTGCACGACGGCGAAGACCGACGATGAAGCGCGCGCCCTGTTGAAGGCGTTTAATTTCCCGTTCCGGCAGTGAAGCGCTGAGCTTCAAACGCGGTAACCGAAAAGGCAAGACCAAATGGCCAAGAAGAGCGCGATAGAGAATAACAAGCGGAAGGTGAAGCTCGCCAAGGCTTTCGCCGGGCGGCGGGCGCGGTTGAAGGCGGTCGCCGTCGACGAAAGCCTGAGCGCGGAAGAGCGGTTCGAGGCGCGACTGAAGCTCGCCGAGCTTCCGCGCAACTCCGCGCTAAACCGCGTGCGCAACCGTTGCGAAATATCGGGACGCCCGCGCGCCTTTTATCGCAAGTTGAAGATGTCGCGCATTGCTCTGCGCGAGCTTGGTTCCCGCGGCCTCGTGCCCGGCCTCGTGAAGTCCAGCTGGTAAGGGGAGCAGCAAAATGGCGATCAACGATCCGTTGGGCGATTTGCTCACCCGTATCCGCAACGCGCAGATGCGCCGCAAGGACAAGGTGGCGACGCCGGGCTCCAAGCTGCGCGCTCATGTGCTCGACGTTTTGAAGGAAGAAGGCTATATCCGCGGTTACACCACCACGGATTTCGGCAATGGCCGCACCGAGTTCGAGGTGGAGCTGAAATATTTCGACGGCCATCCGGTGATCAAGCAGATCGAGCGCGTGTCGCGTCCCGGTCGCCGTGTTTACGCGGATGTCAACGCGGTGCCGCGTGTCGCCAACGGCCTCGGCATCACCATCGTGTCGACGCCCAAGGGCGTGATGGCCGATCACGCGGCGCGTGAGAACAATGTCGGCGGCGAGGTTCTGTGCAAGGTCTTCTAACCCTGCGCTAAAGCCACCATACAGGAATTGCAACCATGTCTCGTATCGGCAAGAAGCCCGTCGTCGTGCCGGCCGGCGTCACCGCGAAGGTCGACGGCCAGCGCGTTACGGTCAAGGGCGCCAAGGGCCAGCTCGAATTCCTGGTTCCCGACGACGTCTCCGTAGTCTACCAGGACAATGCGATCAAGGTCGACCCGCGGAACGAAACCAAGCGCGCCCGCGCGCTTTGGGGCACGTCCCGCGCTCAGGTCAACAACATCGTGCTCGGTGTAACCGCGGGCTTCGAAAAGAAGCTCGAAATCACCGGCGTCGGCTACAAGGCGGCGGTGGCGGGCAAGAGCCTGCAATTGTCGCTCGGCTACAGCCACGACATCAATTATCCGATCCCGGCCGGCAT
>JBKQQE010000549.1:0-2528 GCA_052326245.1 Xanthobacteraceae bacterium
GGACGATATGATTGTGCGTCCCCCACGGATGGCGGTTGCGCGCGCCGACGACGAATCCCGCGCGCCGATAGAATTCGGCGGCGGCGTCGAGGCCGCGCACGGCGTGAACGATATGGTCGAGCCCGCGGGACATGGCGTGATGAACGATGTGCCTTATTTGATTGACGAGAATGTGGTGGGCGCCAACAGGCGGTTGGCGATGTTTTCGACGATCTGGCCGTCCTTTTCGCTTTCCGCCCGGGCGCTGATCCACGCCGGATCGGTGGCGAATGCGTTCCACTTCTGCTCGCGCTCGGCCATCGAGTCCCAGGCGAGGAAATAGGTCAGTTCCTGGTTCGATTCCCCGACCAGCGTGGTGAAGAATCCAGCCGGGCGAAGGCCGTGCTTTTCCCAGAGCTGCAGGGTCGTGGTCTCGAAGCGCTTCAGCAGCGCCGGCAATCGCCCCGGAACGCAGCGGTAAACTCGCATTTCATAGATCATCGGACCTCCCTCGGCTGCACGTTGGCGCGGCAACAAAGCTCAAGCGGAATATGGCACCGCACCGGCGGCCCGCAATCGGCGGGACACTGGTTTCCGCCATTCGAAGTTCGCGATCCACTGGAGCCTAGACCAGACGGCTCTGCACCACGGCTGCCTGCACGAACGAGGCGAACAGGGGGTGCGGCTGGAACGGCCGCGACTTCAATTCGGGGTGAAACTGCACGCCGATGAACCAGGGATGGTCCTCGTATTCCACGATCTCGGGCAGCACCCCGTCCGGCGACAGTCCGGAAAACTGCAGCCCGTGTTGTTCAAGCCGTTCCTTGTAGGCGGTGTTGACCTCGTAGCGATGCCGATGCCGTTCGGAAATTTCCAGCACGTTGCCGTAGATCGCCGATGCGCGGCTGCCGCGGCGAAGCGTGGCCGGATAGGCCCCAAGCCGCATGGTCCCGCCGAGGTCGCCGGCCGCGTGGCGCAGCTCGAGCTCGTTGCCGCGGAGCCATTCCGTCATCAACCCCACCACCGGTTCGGGGGTGGGGCCAAACTCGGTGGAATTGGCCTGTTTGATGCCGCCGAGATTGCGCGCGGCCTCGATCACCGCCATCTGCATGCCGAAGCAGATCCCCAGATAGGGCACCCGCCGCTCGCGCGCGAACTGGACGGCGCGGATCTTTCCTTCCGCGCCACGCTGGCCGAATCCGCCGGGCACCAGGATGCCGTCGACGTGCTCGAGGAACGGCGCCGGATCCTCGTTCTCGAACACCTCGCTCTCGATCCAGTCGATGTTGACCTTGACCTTGTTGGCGATGCCGCCGTGGGCGAGTGCCTCGATCAGCGACTTGTAGGCATCCTTCATGCCGGTATATTTGCCGACGATCGCGATCGTCACCTGCCCTTCGGGATTGCGGACGCGCTCGTTGATGTCGTGCCACCGCTTCAGATCGGGGGGCTCGCTCACCGACAGGCCAAAGGCCGTCAGCACCTCGTCGTCGAGCCCGGCGGCATGATAGGCCTCGGGAACGGCATAGATGTTGTCGACGTCGCGCGCCTCGATCACCGCGCTCTCGCGCACGTTACAGAACAAGCCGAGCTTGCGACGCTCCTCCTTGGGGATCGGCCGATCGGTACGGCACAACAGGATGTCGGGCTGGATTCCGATGGAGCGCAACTCCTTGACCGAGTGCTGGGTCGGCTTGGTCTTGAGCTCGCCGGCGCTGGGAATGAAGGGCAGCAGGGTCAGGTGGATGTAGATGGCGTGGTCGCGCGGAAGGTCGTTCTTGATCTGGCGGATGGCTTCGAAAAACGGCAGGCCCTCGATGTCGCCCACCGTCCCGCCGATCTCGCAGAGCACGAAATCGTAGTCGTCGTTGCCGCTGCGGATGAATTCCTTGATCGCATTGGTGACGTGGGGCACGACCTGAATGGTCGCTCCGAGATAGTCTCCGCGCCGTTCCTTGGTCAGGATATCCTGATAGATCCGACCGGTGGTGATGTTGTCCTGCTTGGTCGCCGGCCGGCCCGTGAACCGTTCGTAGTGGCCGAGATCGAGATCGGTCTCGGCGCCGTCGTCGGTGACGAAGACCTCGCCGTGCTGGTACGGCGACATCGTGCCCGGATCGAGGTTGAGATAGGGGTCAAGCTTGCGCAAACGCACGGAGTAGCCGCGCGCCTGAAGCAGCGCGCCCAGCGCCGCCGATGCCAAACCCTTGCCGAGCGAGGAAACCACGCCGCCGGTGATGAAGATGTACCGCGCCATGGGACTTAACCTTTAACGCTCCGCCCGCGATTCGCAAAACGAAACGCGCTATCCGGGACACAAATAATTTGGCTGTGGGTGACTTCGAAATCGAAGTTACCGCAGTGTGATAGGACGAGCTGTTAGAGTCTTGCGCCAATCAAGCCCGTCCGCAGGGCATCATTGCGAGCGCGGTGCCTGCGGGGCTGCGGGAGGTTGCGCCTGATTCCGCTTCTGCAGCTGATCGAGCAGGCCACCAGCGTTGGCCGGCACCTCCGGCGCGCCGACGGGCTGCGAAATCGGCGCCGGGCTG
>JBKQQE010000550.1:0-2608 GCA_052326245.1 Xanthobacteraceae bacterium
AAACCTGGTGAACTGGGACTACGTCGACGAACTGTTCGGCAAGGCCGGCTGACAGCTGGTCTGGCTGCATCATGCCACGATCAAAGCGGCTCCGGTTTCGGAGCCGCTTTTTTGCGGACAGTTGCCCATCAACCCGTATCCGGAGCCGTCGGATCCGGGCAAAACAGGTGTGGCCGGGTCCAGACGTGTTTCGGAGCGACTATGAATTATCTACTTGTTTTCATCGGCGGCGGGCTCGGCGCATCGTTGCGTCACGCGGTCAACGTGGCCTGCGGGCGGGCCTTCGGCACCGCCTTTCCCTACGGCACCTTCATCATCAACATCTCAGGCTCGCTGGTGATGGGACTGATCGCCGGCTACCTCGCCTTCAAGGGCGATGCCGCCCAGCCTTGGAGGCTGTTCGTCATGACCGGGATCCTGGGGGGCTACACCACGTTCTCGGCGTTCTCGCTGGATTCCATGCTGCTGTATGAGCGCGGCGAGCTCGGTCTGGCCGCTTTTTACGTGATCGGCTCGGTCTGCCTGGCGATTCTGGGCCTGTTCGCCGGTCTGAGCCTGATGCGCCACCTGGCCTGATCCGCACCGTCTTCACTGCGCCTGGCGCCGGGAACCGGGGTGTCGGCCGGGTTCCCGTCACTGTGGGGTTGCCCCATTCCCGGATGTTACAATATAACATCAGCCATCAATGATGGCCCATTCCCCGCATTCCTCCCACGAGCACGACCACGGTCATGGGCCCCATGCCCATCCGGCGCAGTCATTGCCATGGTCGGTCCTGCGGATGGGCGTCTGGTCGAGGCTCTGCCTCGCGGGCGGCGTCAGCGCCGTGCTGTGGCTGATGATCTGGTTGGTGTTGCGATGACGACGGCCCAGTTGCAGTTCCAGGACCTGACCCTGGGGTACGAGCGCCATCCGGCCGTCCATCATCTCGACGGCGTGGTCGAAGCCGGCGCGCTGCTCGCGGTGATCGGGCCGAACGGCGCCGGAAAATCCACATTGCTGCGGGCCATCGCCGGCATCCTGCCGCCGCTGGCCGGGTCGATCGCGCGGGACGGCCTCGACCCGCACGACATCGCCTATCTGCCGCAGATCGCCGAGATCGACCGCAGCTTTCCGATCGCGGTGTTCGATTTCGTCGCCACCGGCCTGTGGCGCGCCCGCGGCGCATTCGGGGCGATCGGCCAGCGCGACCGGGCCGCCATCGCCCGGGCGCTCTCGACCGTGGGACTGAACGGCTTCGAGCGCCGCGGCATCGGTACGCTGTCGGGAGGCCAGACCCAGCGCATGCTGTTTGCCAGGGTGCTGCTGCAGGATGCGCGCGTGATCGCGCTCGACGAGCCCTTCAATGCCATCGACAGCAAGACCGTCGCGGACCTGTTCGCCCTGGTCGCGCAATGGCATCGCGAAGGCCGCACCGTGCTGGTGGCGCTGCATGATCTCGATCTCGTCAAGTCCAGTTTCCCGCAGACGCTGCTGCTGGCGCGCACGCCGGTGGCATGGGGCGCCACCGCGACGGTCCTGACGGCGGACAATCTCGACGCGGCGCGGCGCATGTGCGAGGCCTTCGACGACAGCGCCGCGGCGTGCAGCGCGCCGCCGGCGCGGGCTGCCTGAGGCGCCATGATCGTCACCGCGCTGTTCGCACCATTCGTCGAATTCGAGTTCATGCGCCGCGCGCTCGCCGGCGTGCTGGCGCTTTCGCTCGGCGCCGCGCCGATCGGCGTGCTGCTGCTGCTGCGGCGCATGAGCCTGGTCGGCGACGCCATGTCCCACGCCATCCTGCCGGGTGCGGCCATCGGCTTTCTGCTGTCGGGCCTCAACCTGTTTGCCATGACCTTCGGCGGGCTGGTCGCCGGGTTTTCGGTCGCCATTCTGGCCGGCATCGTCACGCGCGTCACCGAACTGCGCGAGGACGCGACGCTGGCGGCGTTCTATCTGATCTCGCTGGCGCTCGGCGTCACCATCGTCTCGATCCGCGGCACCAATATCGACCTGCTGCATGTGCTGTTCGGCGACGTGCTGGCGATGGACACCCAGACCCTCATGGTCATTGCCTTCAACACCACGGTGACGCTGTTCGCCCTCGCGGTGATCTGGCGGCCGCTTGTCGTCGAATGCGTCGATCCGCTGTTCCTGCGCACGGTGAGCCGCGCCGGCGCGCCCGCGCATCTCGCCTTCCTGGCGCTGGTGGTGGTCAATCTCGTCAGCGGCTTCCAGGCGCTCGGCACGCTGCTCGCCGTCGGCCTGATGGTGCTGCCCGCCGGCATTGCCCGGTTCTGGTCGCGCGACGTCACCGGCATGATCGCGGTGGCGGTGGTCGCCTCGGCCGCCTCGGGCTATGCCGGGCTGGTGCTGTCGTTCTACACCCGCGTGCCGTCGGGTTCGGCCATCATCCTGGTGGCCGCGCTGCTCTACTTCCTGTCGCTGCTGTTCGGCCGTGCCGGCGGCTTGATGCGGCGCCTGTTCCCGGCGCCTCACCTGGAGGCGTAGCATGGCGCGCCCGGTCCTTGGCTGGCTTGCGGCGGTGCTGGCTTCCCTGCTGGCGGTGGCGCCCGCCTCCGCCCAGACCCGCGTCAATGTGGTGGCGAGTTTTTCCATCCTCGGCGAC
>JBKQQE010000551.1:0-3457 GCA_052326245.1 Xanthobacteraceae bacterium
CCATCCGACGCGAGACCCGCACACGTGTGATCGTGATCACCGGTGCCGGTGACAAGTTCTTCTGCATCGGGGGTCGAAAAGAGGGGATGGAGGACTCGATCCTCTATGCCGGCACGCTTCCAACGCTCGAGATGTATGAATCGATCGACCGCCTGCAGAAACCCGTAATCGCCTCCGTCAACGGCTTCGCAGTGGGCGGTGGCAACGTACTACAGGTCGTCTGCGATCTAACCATAGCCAAGGAAAGCGCGATCTTCCGCCAAGTCGGGCCGATGATGGGCTCGTTCGATGCCGGCTATGGAACCTGGTACCTCGAGGATATGGTGGGAAAGAAGAAGGCAAAGGAGATCTGGTACCGCAACCCCAAGATCACCGCCCGCGAGGCGCTCGCTATCGGCCTCATCAACAAGGTCGTGGCGGACGAGAATCTCAAGGAGGAGACGCGCGTCTTCGCGCTTGAAATCGCTGAGCGCGGGCCGTTCGCGCTCGCTTCCATCAAGAGCGCGTTCAACGCCCGCCACGGCGGCGTTTCGGGCCTTGCACGGGTCGCACACGACTTGCTCCTGCGCGCGTATCTTGAAACCGAGGAAAGTCACGAGCTCTCGAAATCATTCGCCGAGAGACGCAAGCCCGATCCTGCGAAATTCGGAAGATGATCCCGTGCGACCATTCCTGACCCTTCACCATCCGCTGCAGACTCGGCGCTACTACGAACAGGGCTTGTGGCAGGAGGATACGTTCTATGGACTGGTCGCAAAGCATGCGGCGGCACGGCCAGAGACCGTCGCGCTACAGGACGGCAGGCGCCGGCTCACATGGTCTGAGCTTCAGGCTTGGGTTGACGGGGTCGCGGCAGATCTGTGCGCCTATGGGCTCGTCGGCGGCGACCGCGTTTCGATCTGGATGTCGAACCGCCTCGAAACGATCGTCACCTTTCTCGCTTGCTCGCGCGAGGGTTTCGCCTGCAATCCATCGCTGCACCGGACCTACACCTGCGGCGAGATCGGGGGGCTCCTGGACCGTCTCTCGGCAAGAGCGCTCGTTACCGAGCAGGGTTGGGGCGCTGATCGGATGAAAGTAGATTTCGACGGCATATTGGCCCAATTGCCGTCCCTCAAGGTCGTCTACTCCCCCGACAGCTTTCCCATGCAGGCGCCAAACATGACCCCGGCATGCGACGACCCGGACAAGGTGATCTATCTCGCGTTCACCTCGGGCACCACCGGCGCGCCGAAGTGCGTCATGCATTCGGACAACACTCTGCTCGCCAACGCCCGCGACCTTGTCCGCGACTGGGGGCACGGCCCCGACACGGTTCTGCTGACCCTTTCGCCGCTGTCCCACCATATCGCGTGGGTCGCCGTCGCGCAGTGGCTGCTCGCAGGTTGCCGGCTCGTCACCGACGATCCACCGCCTGGCACGAACCGACTCGATTGGATCCTCGAAACGGGTGCGACCTACGTCATGGGCGTGCCCACTCACGCCATGGATGTGCTGGCCGAGCAAAAGGCGCGGGGGCACTCCAAGCTCGGCGCGGTTCGGGTCTTCTACATGGCAGGCGCTCCGATCCCGCCTTCGGTCGCCGATGCCTTCATGCGGCAGGGCATCAAACCTCAGAACGTCTACGGAATGACCGAGAATTCGTCCCACCAATACACCCACCCGACGGATGATACCGAGACGATCGTCGCCACCTGCGGGCGCGGCGGGCGATCCTACGAGGTCCGTTTGTTCGACTTGGCCGACCCTGACCGTCAGGCCACGCCGGGCGAGATCGGGCAGATTGGAGGCCGTGGCGCAGCGCTGATGCTCGGCTACTTCGACAATCAAATCGCTACCGAGGCGAGCTTCAATCGCGACGGCTGGTTCCTGTCGGGCGACCTCGGCATCTTGGACGAGCGCGGTAATCTGCGCATCGAGGGGCGCCTAAAGGACCTGATCATCCGCGGCGGCCACAACATTTCTCCGGTCCATATCGAGGCGCTTGCGCTGCGCTGTCACGCGATCGAGAGAGCCGCCTGTTTCCCGGTTCCCGACGAGCGGTTGGGAGAGCGGGTCGGCATCGCGGTGATCGGCGACGTGAGCCCGACCGACCTCCTGGCTCACCTCGCGGACGAGGGCCTCTCCAAGTACGACATGCCCGAGTACTTTGTGCGGCTCGAAGCGTTCCCGCTCACAGCCAGCGGCAAAATCCTCAAGCGCGAGATCGTCGAGATGGTTCGCCGGGGCGAGCTAACGCCGGCGCCAATCGGTTTTCGAGCCCGACAGGAGATGGGAGGATGAGCGTCGAACTCTCCCGGCGTGAGGAATGCGCGGTTCTGGTCCTCAACCGGCCGGACGCGCTGAACGCCCTCTCTTTCGCGATTGTGCGCGAGATAGGCGCGGCGCTCGACGAGGTTGGGACATGGCCGGTTCGCGCGGTCCTCGTGACCGGGGCCGGCAGCAAGGCGTTCTGCGCCGGGGCCGACATCAAGGAACTGCGCGGGCGGGGTCTTGTTGACCAGAAGCGTGGCGCAGAACTGGGCCAGGCGGTCTTTGCGAAGCTCGAGCGGCTTCCCTTCGCGTCCGTTGCGGTGATCAACGGCTACGCTTTCGGCGGCGGCCTCGAGCTGGCGCTCGCCTGTACGTTTCGACTCGCGACCCGCACGGCCAAGATGGGCCTACCGGAGATCAAGCTCGGGCTCATCCCCGGCTATGGCGGAACGCAACGCCTGCCGCGGGCGATCGGCCAAGCGCGGGCACTTGAGATGATCATGACCGGCCGCACGGTCGGTGCGGACGAGGCAGAGCGGATCGGCCTCGTGAACCGGCTCGTCGATGGCGATCCCGTCGAAGCGGGTCTCTCCTTCGCGCGCGAGTTCACAGCCTTTAGCTTGCCCGTCCTCGGCTTCGCCCGCGAAGCGGTCAGCCGATCGCTTGATGTCACGGTCCACGAGGGGCTCAGGATCGAGGCTGATCTGTCGACGCTCGCCTACCGCACGCGCGACGCGGAAGAGGGTATGGCGGCATTCGTCGAGAAGCGGAAGCCGGAGTTCCGCGATGAGTGAGGAGCAGGTCATTGTTACGGGCGCAAGCCGTGGCATCGGCGCCGCAATCGCGGCGGAACTCGGGCGCGGCGGATTCACGGTGGCCGCGTTGTCGCGCTCGGGGCAGACGGCTAGCGGCTACAGTCTCGTTTGCGATGTGTCGGACGAAAGCTCGTTGTCGCAAGCCGTGGAATGTGTCGCCGCGCGGGGACCGATTGTCGGCCTCGTCAACAACGCGGGCGGTCACTTCGCGTCGCAAGCCGTGATCTCTCCGCGGCAGAGTTTGAACGGGCGATGCGGCTCAACGCCACGTCAGTGGTCGTCGCTTGCCGTGAAGCCTACCCGCATCTCGTCGCGGCTGGCGGCGGGCTCATCGTGAACATCGGCTCCTTCTTCGACAAGCTCGCAGTGCCCGAGAACGTCGGCTATTG
>JBKQQE010000552.1:0-10716 GCA_052326245.1 Xanthobacteraceae bacterium
CTCGATGGCGGCCTGGCGCTGCAGCTTCCTCGCCTGCTCCAGGTTCCGCTCCGCCTGCAGCCCCTCGTTCTCGACCGCATTGCGCTTGAATATCGCAACCGCGCTCGCCATCTCGGCGATTTCGTCCAGTTCGGGCTGCACCGGGATCTCGACCGCGTTGTCGCCCTCCGCCAGGCTGCGCATCACGCCCGTCATGGCGGTCAATCGGCGGGTGATGATGCGTCCAAAGATCGCGCGGATCGCCAGCAGCACCAGCAACACCGCCGCCAATGCGCCGCCCGCCATCAGCTGCAGCAGTTGGCGCAAGGCGGCAACCTCCTTGACCGTCGACAGGCTGCTGGAGAACACCGCGATCACTTCGCCGGTGTTCTGGCCCATGGCCGCGGTGTGGCACACGCTGCAGATTTCCTTGCCGCCGTTGGTATCCTTGCCGAGCACGATCGGCATGCTGTAGCGATAGGTATCGCCGACGAACCGTCCGACCGGCCGACCGGTGCGCAGCGCCTCCTCGTCGACCGCGTCCTGCGGTGTCTTCGGGGCCTGCTGAGGCGCGGCCATGGCCATGTAGGTCTTGATTTTCGGGCTCCAGACGCTCCACAGCCTGCCCGCATAGTCCTTGTTGCGGCTCTCGAACCAGCCGTTGAAGACGTTGATCGCAACATTCTGCTGATCGTCCAGTCGCCGCTCCATGACGGTCTCGACCAGCGACTTCAGCGATCCGAGCTCGTTCTCCGAAAGCCGTCGCAGGTTTCCTTCCAGTGTCGAGAATTCGGACCAGCCGACCACGACAAGGGCGCAGGCCGCGAACCCGAGCGCTCCCAGACTCGAGAGCATCATGAATCTGGCTTGCAGCCTGAGGTTTTTCCACCAGCGACTCATGGCTTGCTCCCGGACATTCACTCTGGAATCGATGCCCGGCATGATACTCTTCACGATTAACTTTCCGTGTAGCTCGGAGATCCGTCGATCCGATTTTGATCCCGAACAAATCGCGCAAGGGAGATCGCGCAGATACGGGAATGCCAATCGATAGCAGCTGCGGCGTGACGCATCGGCGCGGACGTTGCGCCGTGCCGTTTCTTGACGACTGTGTTTGTCGCAACGGCGGATATCCGCGCGCGGCGCTCAGGTAGCCAAAAGCGATGCGTGGGCGGTCGCCTCAGCCTGGATTGTCATCGATAGAGCGTTGCCCTGCGAAGGCAAAGGTCATACGCTCGAATCACGTGGGCCAAGCCGGCTGTTTCAACGGTCGATGCCGTCTCCGGCGGCGGCGCGGGCACCTGGCAACCACACCTCGAACACGGGCGAACGGCGGCACATGACCGGCGACCAATCTCGACTCTTGAAAGTCCGCAACCGCGTCTGCTGGGCCAACAGCGAGACCGATCGAGGCACCGTGACCGCGATCGATTGGAGCGGGGTGACGATCGCCTGGGATGACGGGCATAAGAGTTCGATCCGTCACAACGACATGGGCGCGCTGACCCAGGTCAAGGGTTGATCGGGGCGTATCGCGCGATTCGCCGGAAATGCGAACATGACGCCGACGGACCTGCACCACGGCGCTAAACACGCCCTCGGCAGCGCCTAGCGGCCGCCTCCGCCGAGCAAGGTGTTGCTGCGCGCGCCGCCCGCGAGCGCGAGCCGGGCGATCATCTCGCCGGCCAGTCGCTGCGCCTCGGCGACTACGCGCTCGTTGTCCGACCGGTCGCCGATCAGCGCGAAACGATCGAACCCTTCCTCCAGTAGCCGCAGCCCGTCCGCCGCGCTGCGCAGTTTGGGAATGGCGGCGCCGACTGCACCGTCGGCGGCTTTGTTCTCGTCCTCGGCGAGGCGCCGGAATATGGCCGCATCTTCGGCCTCGCCGCCCTCCTCAAGGGCTTTGGCGAGCGCCGCGTGCGCGGCTGCCGCTTCGCCATACCAGCGCTGCGCCCACGCGCGCAGGTCGTCGACGCTGTGGGGAATTTCGACGGCGCGCGGCCGCTCGGTGTGAAAGGCGCGGCGCCGATGATGGCGCAGCAGCGCGGCATGCTCCAGTTCGTCTCGCGCCAGTTCCTCGGCCAGCGCGCGCACCCCGGGATCTTTCGCCTCGGCGGACACATATGTGTAGAAGGCAAAGGCGCGCTCTTCGTTGCGTACCGCGAAGGCGAGCGCCTGATAGGCGCCGAGCGTCGCGCCACGCGCTTCTTCCTCGTCATAGTTCGACGGCAGGTCCCAGCCCGCATTGCGGGCGAGAGGGGCGTGCCCCAACAGCGCCTGGCCGCGTTCCGCGACGTGGCTTGCGTGGCGATCTTCGATGTCGGCGAGCAAATTGAATTGCGCCGCCATCGAGGCGTCACCTTGCCGCGCCATCCGCGCCGACAAGGCGCGATAGCGTGCGGCCGCCTCCCGTTCCAGCGCCGTGGCCACGGCCAACAATTCGTCGGCGGAACCAATCCTGAGCTGTGTCATGGTTTCTACTATCGGCCTGTGTTATCGTGTAACTTGCTTTGGATCAAAGTCCTGTCCGCAAAATCACTGCATTGATGCATGATTGGATGTGCTGCCAGATAAAATATGGCGCCATCATCTATAGCCAAGCGCAACGAAGCGCGAATCTATAGCCAAGCGCAACGACGCGCGCCCCCCTGAAATTCGGCGAATCTTGAACACGCACAGCCGTGTACGAGGATGATCGTGCGACGATTCCTGACACATCTGATCGCCGTGCTGTTCCTGCTTTGCCTGGCGGCAGCGAGAACGCCATGTGACGCCGCCGCGGATAGTCGGCTGACCGAATTCATCGGCCAGGTTCCGGCCGCTGAGCTTGTGCCTGGAACCGATCATTACGGCCCCGTCCAGGGGACCCCTCCGGTGGTCAAAGTCTTCGCCGGCGATCGATTGGCGGGCTACGCCTTCGTCAACGCCGATTGGGTCAACTCTACTGGCTATTCCGGCCAACCGATCGAGATCCTGGTGGGGCTGACGCTGGACGGCAAGATCGCCGGCGCGCGGCTGATGGCGCATCACGAGCCGATCATATTGATCGGCATTCCACTGGAACGCATCGCCACCTTCATCCAGGGTTATGTCGGACGCGACGTGCTGAGCATCGCCCACGAGGGTCCGTCAGGGCGGCCAGCGGTGGACCTGGTCAGCGGCGCGACGGTGACAGTGACCGTGATCGCAGAGAGCATGGTGCGTTCGGCCATCCGCGTCGCGCGCGCGGAAGGGATCGGCGGACCAGCGAAGACGGAGACGACGGTCGCCCGGGAGATCGACCCGGCGCACGAAGCGCCCGCTGACTGGATCGGACTGCTCGGCGACGGCTCGGTGCGGCATCTGAGCCTGTCGGTGGGGGATGTGACGGAAGCCTTCAAGCGCGCCGGCAACCAGAACGCCGTCGACCATCCGGAGGCGGACGATCCGGCGATGCCATTCATCGACCTCTACGTCGCCCCGGTCTCGGTCCCGGCGATCGGCAAGCGCCTGCTTGGCGACGCCGGCTTTGCCGCCATGCAACAGAGCCTCAAGCCCGGGCAGCAAGCGATCCTGGTGGCGGCCAACGGCGCCTATTCGTTCAAAGGCTCCGGCTATGTGCGCGGCGGCATCTTCGACCGCTTCGAGGTGCTGCAAGGCGACAACAGCATTCATTTCCGCGACGTTACGCACACGCGGCTGGGCGACATCCACGCCGCCGGCGCGCCGGCGTTCAAGGACGTCGACCTGTTCCGCGTGCCCGACGGCAGCACGCTGGACATGACCATGCCGTGGCGGCTGCAGCTGTTGGCCCAGCGCGCCTTCGGGGCGCGCGACAAGGCATTCCTGACGTTTGATCTCGGCTATGAACTGCCGCCGGCCTACCTGAAGCCGGCGCCCGCGCCGGCCGCGGCCCCGACCGCGACGTCAGCGGCAGCCGCCGGGCCTGAACCCTCTGAACCGCCGATGTGGCACGCGATGTGGCTCGCAAAAACGGGTCAGATCGCCATCCTGCTTGCCGCGATCGGGTTGCTCACGCTGATTTTCTTCTTTCAGGACTGGCTCGTTCGGCGGCCGGTTCTCTATGACCGGCTGCGCCTCGGATTCATGATTTTCACGCTGGTCTGGATCGGCTGGTACGCGCAAGCGCAATTGTCGGTCGTCAACGTGCTTGCGTTCCTGAACGCCCTGCGGACGGATTTTCGCTGGGAATACTTTTTGATGGCGCCGCTGATCTTCATCCTGTGGTTCGCGACCGCGGCGTCGCTGTTGTTCTGGAACCGCGGCGCCTATTGCGGCTGGTTGTGCCCGTTCGGAGCCTTGCAGGAGCTGACCAACCGCATCGCCAAGTTGCTGAAGATTCCGCAGCTGAACATTTCCTTCAGCGTGCATCAACGGCTCACCGCGCTCAAATACATCGTGTTCATCGTGCTGTTCGGCATCTCGCTCAGCGCACTCGGCACCGCCGAGCAGGCGGCGGAAGTGGAGCCGTTCAAGACCGCGATCATCCTGCGCTTCGCACGCGAGTGGCCGTTCGTTCTGTATGCGGGAGCGATGGTCGCATCGAGCCTGTTCGTCGAACGCGCGTTCTGCCGCTATCTTTGCCCGTTGGGCGCGGCGATGGCGATCCCGGCGCGAATGCGGCTGTTTGACTGGCTGCGCCGCTACCGCGAGTGCGGCAATCCCTGCCAGCGATGCGCCAACGACTGCCCGGTTCAGGCGATCCATCCGGAAGGCCACATCAACCCGAACGAGTGCATCCAGTGCCTGCATTGCCAGATGCTCTACCATCACGACCAGAAATGTCCGGTGATGATCCAGCGCCGCCTGAAGCGCGAGAAATTCGTTGCCTTGTCGTCACCCGCCACGCTGCCGAAAACCAAGGGCTCGGTGCGGCAAGCCGACGAGCCCTCGCTGCCGCGAACATAACATTTTGAATTCCGGTTCCGCGCCGCGGGATCGATTTTGGAGGACTGGCCATGACTGAGCGAGAAGCAGACCAAAAGACCGCCGTCAGCCGACGAGGGCTGCTGGGGGGCACGGCTGTCGGCGCGGCAGCGCTATCGGGCGGCGGCGCCTATCTCGAGTTCGTGCGGGCTGCGACCGCCGCGACGCCCGCCGGGCAAATCGCCGAAGTCAAGCCCGGCGATCTCGACGAATACTACGGTTTCGGCAGCTCGGGCCAGACCGGCGAAGTTCGCGTCATCGGGATGCCCTCGATGCGCGAGCTTGTCCGCATCCCGGTATTCAACCGCGACAGCGCCACCGGCTGGGGCATCACCAACGAGAGCCGAAAGATCCTGACCGAAGGCCTGATGCCGGCGACGCGCAAATTCCTCGAGACGCGGCAGGGCGTCTATCACAATGGCGACCTGCATCACCCGCACGTCTCTTTCACCGACGGCACGTATGATGGCCGCTACCTGTTCGCCAACGACAAGGCCAACTGCCGCGTCGCGCGCATCCGGCTCGATATCTTCAAGACCGACAAGATCATCGAGATCCCCAACGCTTCCGACATCCACGGCCTGCGCCCGCAGAAATATCCCCGCACCGGTTACGTGTTCGCCAACAGCGAGCACATCATCCCGATCCCCAACGATGGCGCCGGCCAGCTCGACGATCCGAAGCAATACTGGTCGGTCTATACGGCGATCGATGGCGACAAGATGGAGGTCGCGTGGCAGGTGCTGGTCGACGGCAATCTCGACAACCCCGATTGCGACTACCAGGGCAAATACGCTTTTTCGTCCTGCTACAATCCGACCAAGGGCACCACCGTCACCGAAATGACCGACCACGAGCAGGCCTGGGCGGTGATTTTCAACATCAAGCGCATCGAGCAGGCGGTCAAGGACGGCGACTTCAAGGTGACCAACGGCGTGAAGATCGTCGATGGACGGCATGGGTCGAAATACACCCGCTACGTCCCGATCCCCAACTCTCCGCACGGCGTCAATACCGCTCCGGACGGAATTCACGTGGTGATCAGCGGCAAGCTTTCGCCGACCGTCAGCGTGATCGACGTGCGCAAGCTGGACGATCTGTTCGACAACAAGATCAAGGAGCGCGACGTCGTCGTCGCCGAACCGCAACTCGGTCTTGGGCCCCTGCACACCGCCTTCGACGGACATGGCAACGCCTTTACCACGCTGTTCATCGACAGCCAGATAGTGAAGTGGAATATCGACAAGGCGAGGCGAGCGTTCGCCGGGGAGAAGGTCGATCCGATCCTGCAGAAGCTCGACGTGCACTACCAGCCCGGACACAACCACACGTCGATGGGGGAGACCAAGGAGGCCGACGGCAAGTGGCTGCTGTCGCTCAACAAGTTCTCGAAGGATCGCTTCATCAACGTCGGTCCGCTGAAACCGAACAACGATCAGCTCATCGATATCTCCGGCGACGAGATGAAGATCGTGCATGACGGGCCGGCCTTCGCCGAACCGCACGATTTGTGCATCGTGCATCGTTCCAAGATCAACCCGATCAGCATCTACACGCGCACCGATCCGAGTTGGGAGGAGGCGCGGCAATGGGCGAAGAAGGACGGCATCAAGCTGGAAGAAGCCGCCAATGTCATCCGCGACGGCAAGAAGGTTCGGGTCTACATGCACTCGAACGCCCCGCAGTACAGTCTCGACAAGTTCGAGGTGAACGAGGGCGATGAAGTGACCGTCTTCCTCACCAACATGGACGACATCGAGAACCTGACGCATGGTTTCACCATCGTGCGCTACGGCATCGCCATGGAGGTCAGCCCGCAGATGACGGCCTCGGTGACGTTCACCGCCGATCGGCCGGGCGTGCACTGGTGGTATTGCCAGTGGTTCTGCCACGCGCTTCACATGGAGATGTCGGGACGGATGATCGTTCATCCCAAGAAGGCCTGATCGTGATCCGCCCGCGCGTCCTCCAGGTCGCGGTGATCGCCGCTTCGCTGATTATCGGGGCTACGGGGGCGCGGGCGGAAGTGATCCAGGTGAGACAAGGGGAGAGCGCCATCGAGGCGCTCTCCCACGCCAGGCCCGGCGACACGCTGCATCTTGGCGCGGGCACGTTCAAAGGCGACCTCGTGATTGATCTGCCCGGCGCGACGATCGAGGGCGAGCCAGGGGCGGCGGTGGAAGGTAGCGGAACCGGCAGTGCGATCTGGGTGAAAGCCCCTGATGTCACGATCCGCGGGTTGACGATCCGGGGATCGGGCCTGACCTTGATCGACAAGAATTCCGGCGTCTTCGTCGATCATGACGCCGACCGAACCCGTATCGAAGACAACGTGCTGGAAGACAACTTGATCGCGATCTATCTGGACGGGCCGCATGATGCGGTCGTCCGCGGCAACCGCATTCAGGGGTTGCGGCGGCTGCGCCTCAGCGAGCGAGGGCCGGCGATCTCGTTGTGGAACACGCCGGGATCGCAGATCATTGACAACGACATCCGTTCCGGCCGCGACGGCGTATTCTCGGTGACCAGCAATCACGATGTCGTGCGCGGCAACACGTTTCACGACGTGCGTTTCGCGGTGCACCTCATGTACACCAACGACACCGAGATCGCCGGCAACCTTTCGACCGGCAACGGCGTGGGCTACGTATTGATGTATTCGGACCGCCTGTCCGTGCATGACAACGTTTCCGACGGCGATCGCGATCACGGGCTGCTGTTCAACTACGCCAACGAGTCGCGCATCGAGGACAACGTGGTGCGCGACAGCGAGAAATGCGTTTTCGTCTACAACGCCAACAAGAACCGGTTTGCCGGCAACTGGTTCGAAGGCTGCCAGATCGGCATCCATTTCACCGCCGGCTCCGAACGCAACGAGATCACCAACAACGGCTTCGTCAACAACCGCATCCAGGTGATGTATGTCGGCACGCGCCTGCTGGACTGGTCGGTGCATGGGCGGGGCAACTACTACAGCGACAACCCTGCCTTCGACCTCAACGGCGACGGCATCGCCGACACCGCCTACCGACCCAACGATCTGATGGACCAGGTGATCTGGCGGGCGCCCGCTGCGAAGATGCTGCTGAACAGCCCGGCCGTGCAGGTGGTCCGGTGGGCGCAGGCTCAGTTTCCGGCGATTCACCCGGGCGGCGTGATCGACACGGCGCCGCTGATGGCGCCGCCGCATCCGGCTGCCTTGACGCGGTTGACCCATGACTAGCGAAACGGTGGTCATGCGCGGCGTCACCGGCCGCTACGGGAAGCAGGACGCGGTGCGCGACGTCGATCTGACGCTGCGCGCCGGCGAATGCATCGGCCTGGTCGGCCACAACGGCGCCGGAAAGAGCACCCTGATCAAGATGATGCTGGGGCTGGTGCGGCCAACCGCCGGCAGCGTGCGGGTTTTCGGCGAGGACCCGGCCGCGGGAGCCGCCGCGAGAGCGCGGCGCGAGCTCGGCTACCTGCCGGAGAACGTGGCGCTGCATCCCTCGATGACCGGCGCCGAGACGCTCGCGTTCTATGCGCGGTTGAAGCGCCAGCCGGTAGCCGGCAATGCGGCGCTGCTGGCGCGGGTCGGCATCGCGGAGGCCGCGCATCGGAGGGTGGGAACATATTCCAAAGGCATGCGCCAGCGCCTTGGTCTGGCGCAGGCCCTGTTGGGCAGCCCGCGCGCGTTGTTGCTCGACGAGCCCACCACCGGTCTCGACCCGGCGCTGCGTCAGAGCTTTTACGAAATCATCGGCGATCTGCGGCGCGACGGCGCCATGGTGCTGTTGTCCTCGCATGCGCTGGCCGAGCTTGAGGGACAAGTCGACCGCGTCGTGGTGATGAACCAGGGCCGCAAGGTCGCCGACGGCAGTCTCGCCGATCTGCGCGCGCTTGCCGCCATCCGGCCGCGCATTCGCCTGCGCCTGCCGCGCGCGCCGCGTGCGGTCGCGAATGGTCCTGACGCCTGGGTCGGATGGACGTCGGACGCGGACGGCGTGCAGGAATTGTCCTGCGAGGAAGGCGAGGTCGCGTCCGTGCTGCGCGGCTTGCCCAATTACGCCGAGGATATCGAGATCCTGCGGCCGTCTCTCGACGAGCTCTACGCCGTCTTCCAGAAGGGCGCGCCATGAGACAGGTCGCCATCATCGCCGGAAAGGAGCTGCGTGACGGCATGCGGAACCGCTGGGTGATCGCGACCACGGCGCTGCTGGCGGCGTTGGCGCTGACGCTCGCCTTCCTCGGCGCGGCGCCCACCGGGACGGTCAAGGTCACCGCGCTGGCGGTTACCGTCGTCAGCCTGTCCAGCCTCACCATCTTTCTGGTCCCGTTGATCGCGCTGCTGCTGTCGTATGACGCCATCGTCGGCGAGGTCGACCGCGGCACCATGGCGCTGCTGCTCGCCTATCCGGTGGCGCGCTGGCAGGTGATGCTGGGAAAGTTCGCCGGTCACCTCGGCATTCTGGGCTTTGCGACCGTGGTCGGCTACGGCGTCGCCGGCCTGGCCCTGCAATGGGTCGGCAGTGAGGATCGCGGTGCATGGATCGCCTTCGCCATCATGGTGGCGTCCTCGATGCTGCTCGGCGCTGTCTTCATCGCGATCGGCTATTTCGTCAGTACGCTGGTTCGCGACCGCGGCACGGCCGGCGGCATCGCCATTGGCGTCTGGCTGTTCTTCGTGCTGCTGTACGACATGATGTTGCTTGGTGTGCTGGTGGCCGACCAGGGTCGAACGGTGACGGCCGATGTGTTGAACCTGCTGCTGCTTTCGAACCCGGCCGACGCCTATCGGCTGCTCAACCTGACCACGTCTGCGGATGTCAGTGGCTTCGCCGGCGTCGCGGGTCTGGGCACCCGCACCGGCCTCGGCCCGGCCGTCCTCGTCGGCGCGCTCGCGGCCTGGGTCATCGTGCCCTTGGCGGCGGCCACCGCCCTGTTCGCGCGGAGGCAGGTGTGAAACGCAGGGCATTTCTGCTCGGTTTGATCCTGCTGGCCGCGTGCAAGCGCGACGACCCGGCCGCCGAGGCGCCGCGTCCGCGCGAGGTGACGGACGCTTCCGTCGCGCAGTTTTGCGGCATGACGCTCACCGAACATGCCGGACCCAAAGGTCAGATTTTTGTCCGGGGCCTGCCTGACCCCTACTGGTTCGCCACCGTCCGGGATGCTTTTGCTTTCACCATGCTTCCGGAAGCGCCGAAAGCGATTTCGGCCATCTACGTCAGCGATATGGCGCGGGCGAAGAACTGGGATCAGCCGGAGCCCGGCATGTGGGTCGAGGCGCACCAGGCCTATTTCGTGATCGGCAGTCGCCGCCGCAGCGGAATGGACAGCGAAGAGGCGATCCCCTTCAGCGACGCCGCCGCGGCGCGCGCCTTCGCCGATGCCAATGGCGGCCGGGTGGTCGGTTTCGCCGAGATGCCAAGGGACTACATTCTTGCCACAACGCCGGGAGAGAAATGATGCGAGTCACGCGCCGCCGTTTCATCGCCATCACCGCCGCCGCCGGCGGGTTGCCATTGCTGTCAATCGCGCCCGCGCGCGCCGACTCTCTGCTGCGCGTCTGGTCTGGAACCGCGCTCGGTTGCGATGCGATCCTGCAGATTCATCACCCGGACCCGGCAGCCGCTGACCGGCTGATCGCGGCGAGCCTCGCCGAGGTGGAACGCCTCGAACGGATCATGAGCCTTTATCGGCCAGACAGCGCGCTTTCGCGCCTCAACCGCGACGGTGTGCTCGAAGATCCTCCGTTCGATCTCGTGCGGGTGCTCTCCGAGAGCCGTCGTTACAGCGCGATCAGCGGCGGCGCCTTCGATGTGACGGTTC
>JBKQQE010000553.1:0-6096 GCA_052326245.1 Xanthobacteraceae bacterium
GGCCACCCCGTTCCAGCACGACCCAGCTTTCGTAACCCTGGTCTTTAATGCCACCGCCGCGCGTGATGGCATCCAGAAGATGCTCACCAACCGGGAGTGCGGGAAACCTGTTCGGGTTGTTGACTTCGCCGAGAACGCTGATCAGCGAGGTATTCTGCGTGGCGAGCGCCACGACGGCCTGCGGGTCGATCGCACGGGTCTTGATGGCATCGACAACAGCCTGCTGGACTTGGGTCGGGGTGCGGCCTGCCGCCCTGATCGAACCAGCGTATGGTACGGAAATGTTTCCTGAAGTATCAACCGGCTGGTTGGGCAATGTAACGTAATTCCCAGGCCGAACGCCGGCCTCGATGGGAATGAAGAGCCCACCGGCGGCTGCCTCGAAGATCGAGACGCTGACCACGTCGCCTATGCCGAACTTGATTTCGGGCGGGGGGCGCCTGTCGCCAAATGCCGCAGAAATTGTCCTTGGACCATATTCAGCCATGACTTTAACGACTTCCGGGGACAATTTCACCAGCACATAGTCGACGCTGCTGGTAACCCCGGTCTCGATCGTCAGACTGTTCGGCCCAGACGACGGGAAAAAGGAGCAACCCGCCCCGCCTAATGCCATAAGCGCGACCATGCTCCAGTAACAAAACCGACGCATTCCAGAACGAACCCCCATTGCCGAGCAGGCTTAGACGGTCGGCATCACAATCAAATGACCGCGACGCCGCCCATGCCGCACATATGACAACGGCTCACCTTCCATTCCGCAAAACGGCAAACGCGGCGTCCAGGATCAACCCCAGGCGCCGCGAAAGGCCAATATCGGGCGATGTTTCCAGCCGTAGAGAACGCCAACAGCCGTTCGACCAAGCCGTGACCTTCTCTTACGCCCTCTTAAACCCTCATCGGAGGCCGTCAACAGCAGCAATCGCACGCGCTTCCAGGCGCTCGCGAATGACGTCGATCTTCTGGGGTCCGAGCCACGGCGACATCATGCCGCGAACCTTCAACTTCAATTCGCTGCGATACCCGTTGCCGAACACGGGCGCGCAATGAACGTCCCGCGATTCGTCGGCGCCGTACCGGCGGAAGTAGTCCGCAAAGTTGCTCGCGGTCTCGCTGACCTTCAACAGCGTTTCGCACGGAGCGCCTTCGGCGTAAATCACGTCGTGGGTTTCGAGCTTGACCTGGAAAAACTCGAGTTCTTCGTGCTCGTCCGCGGCATAGCGGGCGATCGTGGTGCCGTTGATCAGGCTGGCCGCGGTCACCAGCACGCCGTCGACGAGCAGGGAATGGCCGTCCGTGACGTACAGGTCTGCGTGAGGAACGTTGGGAGCCAGCGCCGAGCGCATGATACGAATGGGCTGCGCCTGTTTCACCCAGGGCTTGCTCCGATCTGCCTTGGTGCGGCGATACCGCGCGATCCACTGAACCGGCCGCGCCCCCCCGAAAACGGTCGGCAACAGGTCGCCGATCACGAGATCCTCGACGTTCCGCTCGCCCTGCACCGCTTGAATTTTGGTGCCCCTGAGAAAGCATTGCCCGCCCACGACGTTCGCTCTTGCGCGTGCGGGCTTCAACAAGGTTGCCACCACCCCGGTTGCCGCAAGACCACCGATCACCTTCATATTGCGTGCAATCATGTCCCGGCGGGTGGTCTCAACCTTAGCCGTCTTGGGGGCCCGCTGCTTCTCGACCATTGGACAATATCCTCGCAAATCTTCGGAACAGCACGCGCGAGCCTTCGAGGAGCACGCGGGTCGGATGGACGCAATTAATCTCTCATTAATTTCGAGTAGCAGGAGGATATGACGAGGCAATGAAACCTGCAAGTTTTGTCGATTTTCCTTCGCCGGGTCAACGGCCGCCTCCGCAAAATTAAATATCCGCGCTGGCGCGCCAAAATTCCCCGGAATAATAACGACCGACGCCGCCTGCGGTCGGGGCAAACGCCAAACCGGTGCATTGCGCCATAAACAGGCCAAACCAGTGACCCGGCGGAGCCGCCGACGGGCTTGCAGCGGATCGTGAACAAAGTTTTCGACCGCCAATCCGACCGCGCTAGCTTTGAAAGTCAGCACGTGGCCCTGTCAAAGTGCTGCAACATTACCTTGCTTTTTTGAATAATGTCGGGTTGACGCTGCGCAGCATTCCCGGGAGAGGGTGGTTTAGATGGGAGACAAAACCGTTTGCGTCCACACAGTTTCCGCAGACATTTTGAGAACCGTGTCGGATATTTGGACTCGCACGCTCGGCCCGAAGGGCCGCGGCGCGAACGCAAATCTCATCCATATCGGCGTCGGCACGAAAAGAATTTTGCGACTGCTGGACGAGATCGAGGCCGCGTTCGGAGTGACACTCCCGATCGGCGCCGCACTCAAACTCGGAACGGTCGAAGCTCTTGCAAATGCAATTAAAATCGGCGGATGGCCGGGACCGTCTCCCCTGGTCCTGTTGAAGGATGGCAGTGACGCTCACCCGCCACTTTACCTGATCGCGGGAGCGTGGGGCATTATTCTTGAAACCTGCAACCTCGCAGCAGCTACCGATTATCCCGGAAAGATCTGGGGGTTGCAGCCGCCCGGATTGGACGGCGACGAGCCGACGTTCAACACCGTCCGCGATATGGCGACCCACTATGTCGCGCACCTGAGCCAGACGGCGGACAAGCCACTCAACATCATTGGATTCTCGTTCGGCGGCCTGGTCGCACTGGAGATGGCGCGATTTCTCCAACAGCAGAACCGCCGGCTCGGCCTCATCGGCCTGATCGATACGCCGATCGCCGAACGGCAATGGCCGCTGGCAACCCGTGCCTACTATCTGTGGGAGCGCAGCAAGGCGAGATTGCATTTCCTGCTCCACGTGCACGGCGAGCGCCGCGCGGACGCGATCCGCAACATCCTGCGGCCGTTGCGCAATCGGATACTCGGCGTGTTCTTCAATCGCCCGGTGTTCGCGAGCGCCTATCAGCCGGACCTCGACGTCAGGCTGAAGGCCATTCTCGACCGCATCATCGTCGCCAATGAGAAGTATGCTCCCCGTCCCGTCGATTTCCCGGTGGTTCTGTTCAAATCGAGGCGGGAGGCCGGCGATCTGGTCGACGTCGAGGATATCTGGCGACCCACGATTCGGCAGCTCCAGGTCGTCGAAGTCGAAGGCCGGCACGGAAACATGATCCGACCGCCTCTTGTAAACGGGCTCGCCGCAGCAATCGCCGTCCGGCTAAACGGATCCGAATCGACAGCGCCAGCCGGTCCGATCATTCGAGCCGCGCCGGTCTGACCGGCAGCACCCTGTTCATAAATCCTTCTTCTCTGCATCACACCTGCGTTGCACTCGTTTCGTTTAAGTCAGCGCAAGACCAACATTCAGGCCAAGCGGGAAGTTGCGCCTGTTTGGCGCGGGTTTTCAACGTATTGAGGCCGAAAGAAATGCGAGCGGACACAATCGTACGCCGGACAAAATCGGGCATTCCGACATCCTGGGCCCGGGTAGCGAGCCGTCAGGTGATTGCAGTCGCGCTCTCGGTTGCGGCCGTCATCTCTGCGACAGGATCCAGCCGCGGGCAGGCGCTGGCGAGCGATCCCCTTGAAGCCCAGGTGATGGCGCTCGACCCCGTGCTTTCGCCAGCGGCGAGCGACCCCGTCATCGCGAGGGTCGACAACGCCGAGATCCGACAGAGCGACCTCGCCCTGGCAGAGGAAGCTCTTACCAAGGGCCCGCCGACGCGGGACGAGAACGTCAAGCGGGAAAATCTTCTCCACTACCTGACCGACATGATCATAATGTCGAACGCGGCCAGAAAGCGCAACGTGGCCGACGAGGCGGATATGCAGCGCATCCAGCACCGTATGGAATTCACCCACAACAAGGCGCTGATGGAAAAGCTGCTGCAGACCACCGCAAGGGCGGCGGTTACGGACGAGGCCCTCCACAAGGCCTACGACGAAGTCGTGGCGAAGGCCGGCGACGAAACCGAAATCCATCTGCGCAGCATCGTGTTCCTGTTCAAGGACGGTGCTGGAGCCAAGGCCGCCGAGGACAAGGCCAATGCGGCGTACAAGCGCATCTTCGGCGGCGAGGACTTCGTTGCCGTCGCCGGCGAAATGTCTGAAAGCCCCGCCGGGAAGGAGAACGGAGGCGATCTAGGCTACATGACGCGCGCCATGATGGGGCAGGAGTTCGCTGAAGCCGCATTCAAGCTCGACATCGGCAGCATCTCCTGGCCGGTGAAGACGCAATTCGGCTGGTTCGTTCTCAAGGTGGAGGACAAGCGGACGCGCAAGCCGATCGCCTTTGAGTCCGTCCAGGACAAGCTCAAGTTGCTGGTGGCGCGCCGAGCGGAACTGCAACTGATATCCAGTCTGCGCTCAGAGGCAAAGATCGAGCTGCTGGATGCGCCAGGCGCGGGCAAAGCGCCGGCTGAGGCGCCGAAGTAGTGGTAAGGCGAATCCGTCATGAAGGCCGATGGCCCCGTTTTCTGAACATCGGACTGCTGGTTGGCGGATTCGGCCTGGGTCAGGGATCGATCTTCGCTGCGCAGACGTGGCTGGTTGCGCGAGGTGAACTCGACCTTCTGGCGGCGTTCGGAACCCATTTTTCGTTCGCCACCCTCGGCACGCTGTTCGTTGACGCCGGAGCCATTACCGTCCTCGCCCGACACGTCGCGCATCTTTCTAGCGGTCAGACATCGAAGGCGGACATCTCCCGCATTTTCTGGGAGACCAGCCTGTTCAGGATGATCTTGGCCCTCGTCACGATCGTCGCCGCCGCCACCTACACGACTGTGGTTTCAACCGACGAATTTTCGCGATCGTACATACTGGCGGCCGCGCCCGGCTTTCTGTTGTGGGCCGTCAACGCGGCCGGGATGCTCGACGGATTGAAATTGAGCGGCGTCAGTGGGCTCACCGGATCGGTCACCTACGTGGCCTCCGCGCTCGCACTCGGCCTCGCCCAGCACGCCTCGCTGCCGGGCGCCGGTGCGATCCTGGGCGGCGCGTTCTCGATCGGCAACCTCGTAACGGTAGTCGCGCAGTGGGCCGTGCTGCGTCGGCACGGATTACGGCCGGGCCCCCCGGAGATTACGCGAGGCGGGATGGCGCGGACCACCACGGACGGCATCGCCATGCTGGGCGGCATGTTGCCCGGCCAGGCCTACTTCCGCCTTCAGCTGCTGCTGAGCACGACCTATCTCGGAGCGGCCCCAACCGCGCTTCTACTTTATGCAAGAAACGTCATTTCCGGCCTGACCCAGATCATCGGCTTTGTGCTGCGCGTCGAATTCCCGGGGCTGGTGCGGCTGTTTTCGCAACCCGACAAGCACAATATCGCGGCGATTTTCGGCGCGCAAAAGCTCGCGAGCTTTCTCGCGATCGGGCTTACGATCGCGACCGTGATTGCGGGCGGCATCCTGACGTTCGCGCCGCAGCAGAGTTTCTCCCGGATCGGCGTGCTGATCGTGGCCTTCTCTCCGACGATACTGACCATATCGATCATGTGGATCGTGGCCCAGGCACTCGCCGCCCTGAGTCGCTACACGGTGCTGGCCGTGATCATAACGATCTTCCATGCCGTCGGGTTGGCGGTCAGCTACCTGACCCTCGCGGCCCATGGCCTCTACGCCTTCGTCGTCGGCGACTTGGCCGCTCACGCGACCGGAATGGTTCTGCTCTATTTCTTCCTGCGAGACCAACAGCAGCGTGCAGGCGCTCTGCTCGCCGCCCAAGGGCCCTGAACCATGGCGATATCCTCTTCGATGGACGTCTCGCCGAAATTGTCCCGACGACTCTCCGTTGGCTCCGACACCTATGGCTTTTCGATAACAACAAGGCTCGTATTTTATGTCGGTTACTACGTGCTGTGTTGCGCGTTCGCCGCGGAATTGTCCGCGGTCATATTGACGCTTCCGGTATTTGCGATCTGTTGCTTCAATATTCTCAAAATTAGGAGCAACTATGCAACGACACAGGACATGATTTGGTTCGTCCTGTACATGTGCTTCGCGATCGCGCCCTGTCAGACACTCAGGCTGGGCTATTTCGACGACAGCGGCCCCGCCAGCGGGCTGTATTTCGAAGATGCCGAGATCATTACGGC
>JBKQQE010000554.1:0-3191 GCA_052326245.1 Xanthobacteraceae bacterium
GAGCGCATGGTCGAGCGGGTGCGAGGCTTTCGCGGCTGAGGCGCCAAGCGAGGCGGCGAGGAAACCCGCCAGACGCCCTCATCTGCCGACGATCGAGCGCAGCTTTTCGCGAAATGTCAGCAACGCCTGCGACAGCACCTCGCGCTGCTCGTTGAAGCGGTGGCTCGGCGCGGGAATGGAAACCGCGACCGGCCGGCCGAACGGGTCGAGCACGGCGATGCCGACGGCACTGATGCCGATGCCATGCTCCGCCGGATCGAATGCCAGGTGCTTGCGCCGCGTCGTCTCCAGCTCGCGCAGCAGCTTGGCCCGATCCGTGATCGGATGCTCGGGGTGCTCCGCGGCGCTCTTGTCGATCAGCGCAGCGGCATCTTCCTTCGCGAAGCAGGACAGGATCGCCTTGCCGTTGGCGGTGCAGTGCAGCGGGAAGCGCTCGCCGATGCCCGACAGCGCCACCAGCCGTTGCTTGCCCGGAATCTGGTCGATGAAGACCGCCGAGCCGCCCGACAGGATCGACAGGTCGACGGTTTCGCCGACCTCGTCGCGCAACGCGACCAGGTGCGGATGCAGGATGTCGGTGAAGTTCGAGCTCAGCGAGGCGGCGATCCGCGCCAGGCCCGGCCCGATGCGCACGCCGCGGCCCGGCTGCGCTTCGGTGACGAAATCCTCGCTGGCGAGCGCAGCCACGATGCGCTGCACCGTCGAGCGGGCGAGACCGACCTCGCGCGCGATCTGACCGAGACTGAGGCCGTCGGGTTTGCCCTCCAGCGCGCGTAGCACGCTCGCCGCGCGCGCGATGACCTGCACGCCAAGTCCAGCGCCCTTGTCGTCCTCATCCGTGATCCGCGCGTTCACCGAATCCCCCTTAGCACCCAGCCATACTCCGCCGGCGGCGGGCAAACAAATCATGCCCGGACCGGCTTGACTGCTTAATGGTACATGTGCATTGTATCTTGGTACAACAAAAATGAGCAGGCCATCGAGCCGCTCGGGTGGAAACGCAAGATCAGGAGGCACGTGCCGATGAAGATTCGCGGCATCGAATTCCAGGGCAACCTCGACAACGCCATGGGGCTGGAGTTCTACAATCTCTCGCATCGCTTCGGATTCCAGTCGCCGAACTGGCCGTATTTCGAAGACGTCAAGATCGAGCGCATCCACTACATGGCGAAGTCGGGGGTGCTGTCGCAGCGCATCACCACCAGCATGCACAACACCACCCATATCGACGCGCCCGCCCATGTAGTCGAGGACACGCCCTTCATCGACGAAGTGCCGCTGCCGCATTTCTTCGGCTCGGGCATCGTGGTTTCGATCCCGAAGAAGATGTGGGAGCCGATCACCTATGACGACCTGGAAAAGGCCGCCGGCCACGCGGTGCGGCCCAACGACGTGGTGATCGTCAACACCGGCTGGCACCACAAGTATCGCGACAGCGAAGAGTATTTCTGCAAATGCCCCGGCTTCGTGCCGTCTGCCGGGGACTGGTTCGTCGAGAAGAAGGTCAAGGTCATCGGCCATGACACCCAGGCCAACGACCATCCGCTCGCCACTGCCATCGGACCGCACCGCAACGGCCCGCTGCATCCGCACCTCGCCGAGGAATACAAGAAGTGGTCCGGCGGGCGCGACTGGAAGGACGACCACCCCGAATGGGAGCCGGTGCATCGCAAGCTGTTCACCAACGGCATCCTCGGCATCGAAAACGTCGGCGGCGATCTCGACGCGGTGACGGGCAAGCGGGTGACCTTCGCCTTCTTTCCCTGGAACTGGGACCGCGGCGACGGCTGCATCATCCGGCTCGTCGCCATGCTCGACAAATCGCAGAACTTCCGCATCGACAAGGGCGAAGCCTTCGGCGCGAAATAACCGGCGCCGAAGCCGCAAGACACAACGCTCCCGGCCGCAGAGGAGACGCGCATGCACGTCAAACGCTTTGCCGACGCCCAACCCTACGAAGCTTCCAATCACCGCGGCGTGGTCGGCCTGCGGCTGCAAGGCTTCGAGCCGGGCGGACCGACCAACCAGTGGGTCGGCTACTCGCAATTCCTGCCCGGCGGCGGCGCCGGGCCCGACGCCACGCCGTTCGAGAAGGTCTACGTGGTTCTCGATGGCCACATGAGCGTTCTGATCGACAGCAAGGAGTCGGTGCTGGGGCCGATGGATTCCTGCACCATCGCGCCTGGCGAAGTGCGCGAGATCGTCAACCGCACCAACCATGTCTGCACCATGCTGGTGGTCATTCCCTATCCGCCGGGGAGCACGCCGCGATGACCGCGCCCCTCGATCCGCTGGCGCTGTTCTCCGTCAGGGGCAAGGTCGCCGTCATCACCGGCGCCTCCGGGGCCTTCGGCACCGTCGCCGCACAGACGCTCGCCTCCGCCGGCGCCAGGCTGGTGCTCACCGCCGGTCGGGCCCAGGAATTGCACGAAGTGGCGCAGGATTGCCGGCAACGCGGCGCCGAGGTGGAAGAGATTGCCACCCGCCCCTCCGACGCGGCCGCCTGCGATCGCATCATCGCGTCCGCTGTTGCCCGTTTCGGCCGGGTCGACATTCTGGTCGTCGCATCCGGCAAGAACGACGTCTCGAAGATCACCGACATGGCGCCCGAGCGCTTTCTCGACGTGATGGACGCCAACGTCACCCAGAGCTGGCTGATCGCGCGCGCCGCCGGCCAGCAGATGCTCAAGCAGGGCGACGGCGGCAAGGTCATTCTGATGTCGTCGGCGCGCGGACTGCTCGGTCATCCCGCCGGATACACCGCGTATTGCGCCTCGAAGTCCGCGGTCGACGGCATGACCCGCGCGCTCGGCTGCGAATGGGGTCCGACCGGCATCACCGTCAATGCGATCGCGCCGACCGTATTCCGTTCCCCGCTCACCGCCTGGATGTTCGGCGACGACGAGCGCGCGCAAACCACGCGTGCCGGCTTTCTCGCGCGCGTGCCGAAGGGCCGGCTCGGCGAGCCCGACGACCTCGCGGGGCCGTTGCTGTTCCTCGCCTCGAAGGCCTCCGATTTCTACACCGGACACATTCTCTATGCCGACGGCGGCTATACGGCGGGATGACGATGGCCGCTCAGCGCATCAGCATCCTCGGTGGCGGCCTGATGGGCCACGGCATTGCGCTGGTGTTTGCCGGTGCGGGACACCACGTCAGGATCACGGACCCGAGCGGCAAGGTGCGCGCGC
>JBKQQE010000555.1:0-16559 GCA_052326245.1 Xanthobacteraceae bacterium
CATGGGGTCTTGGAAAACTGCTGCGGACATAACGGGTTACTCCTAATGTCACTAATTTATCGAGGCCGTTACTTTTGTCAAGTATATAAATGCGGATAAATCAGTTGCGGCCCCAGCGCGGCGGCGGTTGCGCACAGGACTGTGGGTAGTGGCAGGCCTGGCCCGGCCTGGCCGTTCTCAAGACCGCTTCACGCCTGCTCGCGCGCCAATTCGTAGTCCGCGGTGAGCGCCTCGATCGGAAGATGCCATTCGCGACTGATCACGCGGACCATGTCGAGCGTCAGCCTGCGTTTGCGTCTGAGAATTTCCGACGCGCGCGGCGACGAGCCGAGCAGCTTCGCCAGATCCGATTGCGTCCTGCCCATCGCGTCAATGGCGAAGTGCAACAGATCGATCGGGTCGGCGTCGGGGATCTCGACATGCGCGTTCTCGTAGCTCTCCAGCAACGTCGCCAGCACGTCGAACCGGTCCGCTGCGGGCGAGCCCGGAACCGGCGGGTTCTGGAAATAGGGCTCGACCTCGCGAAGCGCCCACGCGTAATCGGCTTCCGAGCGAATGGGCCTGACATCCATCATCACACCGTCTCCGGATTGATCCGATCGTAGTCGGCATGGGTGCCGACGAACTTGATGAGCATGCGGTAGTAGGGGGCGTAGAGAACGTAGGCGATCAACCGATACTTGTTGCCGCCGATATCGAACATGACCCTGTTGCCCGCGACAAAATCGACGTTGGCCCCGAAGGCGCGCTTGATGTCGGCGGGTCCGGTCCAGGCTGCCTTCGAGGCGACCTTGAGCCAACTCGTCAGCGGCGTCTTCGCGCGCGGATGCTGCTGCCAGAACTCGCGCAATTTTCGCTTCGAGATGACCTGCATCCTTATACACCGTTCCCAAATTGGGAGCAATGGATTTTCCCAAATTGGGAAGTGTAATTTGTGAGCATCTGTTGAGGCTTGACCGGCGAGGGGCGTAAAACCAAGCCTGCGTCAGGCGACCGTGGGTTGTAAATCCCGCAGCGGCCGCTCTCGCCGGAAAAAGCTTCCGGCTGCAGCTCCGCGGACGGTCTCCCCCGCCGCGCGGCTTCGACTTGCCCGCCCACGATGGCGGCCGCGCCACCCCGCTCGGAACGGGACCGACATCAGTCTCGCAATGATCTGGCACCGCAGCGGCGCGCGAAGCAGCTCGCGGTACTTTCAGCCAGGCGCTCAGGCGTCGGTGTCCGGTCGCGCCGGTCCGCGCGGGAGTTGGGAAGGTTCCTGGGCAGGTTCCTGGGAAGGTTCCTTGGCCACCTCGTCGGCCAGCAGTTTCAGCAGAATTCTGCGCCGCTCCGGATCGATGCTCTCCTCCAGGAGCAGCCTTCGATAGAGCGCCAGGTTCTGTTGATGGACGAAACTATCCATGGCTATCTCCCGGCGCGTCGTTGCGGGGCCGCCATCTCCGGGCTGAATGCCGTTCGATGGCGGCTTCGTCTTGCAACTCGGAATCCTGCAACTCAGAACGGAAACGACATCAACCGCCGAATGATCTGGCCGACGGCGTCACCGCCGCGCCGGCGGGTGTGCGTCACGTCCAGAGACTCGACCTGGGCCGTGCGCTTCGGACCGATCGCTTCGAACCTTGCCTTCTGCTCGTCGCTCAGCGACCCATAGAAGTCATTGAGCGCCGTGCGCACGGTCTTCACCGCCTGCAGCATCGATTCAAGCCGTTTCCCGACCGCCGCGAACCGCGCCGGCGGGGTGAGCGGATTGTCGGCCGTGCACGAGGCCTTGAGCTGGTCCGCCGCGGTAGCGGCGGCGGTCTGCAGCGCCGTCAGGCTGGCGCGCTGCGCATCCGTCGGATGAACCGCCTGTTCGATATCGGCGGTGGGCCAGTCGGTCACGCCCGGCTGCGCGGCGCCGCATTTCGGCTGCGGCGGCGCGGTGGCGTTGTCCGCGCTGGTATTCAGGCTTTTGAGCTGATCGCTGGCAAGCGCTGCCAGGCGTGCCTTCTGCTCGTCGGTCAGCAGGCCATAGAAATTGTCCAGCGCCGGCTGCACGATGGCGACCGCCGCGATCATCGCCTCGATGCGCTGTTGCATCGCGGCGAGCCGGTTCGGCGCGGTCAGCGCAATGTCGGCCGGGCAGGCGGCCTTGATGCTCTGCGCCGCCTTGAGCGAGGCCGCGGTGAGATCGTCGAGCGCGGCGCTCTGGGCCGGCGTCGGGTTGATCGCCTGCCGGAATTGATCGACCGGCAGGCCGGCGATGTCGTTGCTGTCCTGGCCGCACATCTGCGCCACCTGGTCGACGGGCGCGCTCGGCGCCGCCGCGGGAGCAGGCGCTGCAGCCGCGCCGCCCGGATTGGCGCCGGCGGATTGCGGCATGTAGCCGATCAGGTCGTCGTAGCCATAGGGCGCGAACAGGCCGGCGTAGATGTCGTCGTAGCCGTAGCCCCAGAACGAGTCGTCGTAGCCGTTGCCCCACATCGCGTAGTCGTACATGTCATTGTAGGCGAACGGCCAGTACAGCGGGCCGACCCAGCCGTATCCGCCATTGGGATGCCGCCACCAGCCACGGCCGCCGTCGCGTCCGTTGTGCCAGCCCGCGGTCGCCGCGATCGAGGTGATGCGGGCGCGGCTGCGCGGATCGCTCAATAACTTCCTATCGTGCAAAGCGCCGGCGACCTCGCGGGAGCCCAACGTCTCGCGCACCGCGCCGGCCTTGACGTTGTGGTCGAGCTTGACGTTGAACCTTGCGGTCTGGGCCGCGTTGCCGGTGACCGCAGAGCGGTTGCCGGTGTTGCCGCCATAGTTGCGGATGGTTGATGCGCCGACGTTGGCCGGCGCGGCGACGTTGCGGCCGGCATTCGGACGGGAAAATGAAGTCGCCGCGGCCGGTCGCGCGCTGACACGTGCGCCGCCGCCGCTGAAATGTGCGCCGCCGCCGACGTGTCCACCGCCGCTAAAGTGTGCGCCGCCGCCACTGGGCCCGTGCCCGCCGCCGCCGGGGTGTCCGCCACCGCTGGGGTGTCCGCCACCGCTGCGGGCACCGCCGCCCTTCTGCTGCGCCGCGTAGGTTGTCGCCGACAGCGCCGTCGCCAGAACAACAACCGCAATTCCGAGTTTTAATTTCGACATGGCAATACCCTCACCTGAAACATCGTGTGGTGAAGTTTTGGACTCACAGACCGGCTTCGGTCTTGATTTGGCTCAAGCGCAAATGGCGTCGAAGCGAGTGAAAGTGAAAAAGCATGCTGTAATTGCTTTCCACGTGGCGTTCTTCAACTTTACCCGAAGCCGGTGGCCGCACCTGTGCACTATTGCTCAGCCTGGTCGGGCACTGACGACGCCTGGCGTCTGACCCAAGGTCCGGACAAGGTCCGGACACGGCCCGGAGATGGCCCCGGATTTGGACCGGAATGGCCAGGCCATCCGCCCGGCTTGGGCGACCCGCGCCGTGACCCCGCCTCCATGACGCCGCCGTGACGTCACCATCGCGCTTGAACCAAACCTCGCGCCGTGCAGACTCTCGCCTGCGATGCGCGGCGCCGCTCGGCGCAGCCCGCGCCGCTGGGGAGAGTTCCAATGGTTTCGTTTGTCCTGGCTTCGACCGCATTCGCCTCGCTCCCGTCGGCACCGCGCGCGGCGCGGTGCGGCAAGACCGCCCGGGCTGCGTTGCGCTGGCTGGTCGCCGCAGCGGCGCTGGTGCTGGTCGCGCTGGCGCCGCCTTGCGCGCGCGCCGAGGAGACCGCCGAGCCGGCGCGCCTCGATGCCTCCGACGAGCGCACCGACCTGCCGGTGCCGGCGGCGGCGACGCAGGTCACGCGCGTAAGCGGGCCGGTGCTGCGCGAGTTGAAGGCGACGGTGGCGGCGGATCCGGCGGCGGTGCTCGCGTTCTATCGCCGCGAGCTCGGCCAGCGCGGCTGGAAGGAAGTCCCCGCCGGCGCGGCCGACCACGCCAACGAGATCCGCCGCAGCTTCTCCGCCGCGGAGGGCACCGCGGTGCTGGTGCTCGGGCATGCCGCCGATGCGACCAGCATCAGCCTCGTCGTCCGGGCCTCGGAAGAGGTGGTGGCGGCGCGGGCGCTGGAAGCGCGCGAGGCCGAACGCGCCGCGCGCGGCGTGCCGCTGGCCGACGCCGACGCGGTGCAGCGGGAGGCCGGCGACATGGCGAGCAATCTCGGCCGCAGCAGCGGCATCCTGCGCCCGCGCGCCAACGTCAACCTGCCGATCCCGGTGCCGGAAACGGCGGAGGCCATCGCGCTCGACGGCGCCGCCGGCCGGCTCACCTTCACCTCCGGCGCCAGCGTGCGGGCGCTGGAAATCTTCTACCGCGGGATGCTGAAGGCGCAGGGCTTCGCCGAGCGGCCGGGGGAGGCGCATTCCGGCGTCGCCGCGCTGGAATTCGTCAATGGCACCGAGACGCTGCTGCTGACCTTTGCGCGCGAGGGCAACACCGTCACGGTGACCGCGACCGGCGCCGTGCTGCAGACCGCGGCGAGGTGAGGGGACTTTTGTCGCCCGGCCCGTGACGCTCGAGCGCTACCGGGCCGTCGACGCCGGCTTCGCCCTCACGCCACCGGATCGACGAACCGGTGTCCCGTGATCAGCGACGGCGTCTCCAGCCGCGCCGGCACCGAGAGGAAGGCGCGCATCGCCGCCGGGTCCGTCTTGCGGGCTTTCAGCAGCGCGAGGTCACGGGCGAAGCGCTCCGGTTCGCCGGAATGAAACACCATGCGCAGGCTCTCCGACGACACCGGCGAGGTGACCTCGTCATAGACCTTGCGCCGGGCGTCGGAATAGCGGTCGAGCACGCTGTCGGGGGCCTCGCCCCGCACCACGGCGGCGAGCGCCTCGCTGAGCACGAAGGAATCATACAGGCCCCCCATCAGGCCAAAGCCGCTGGTCGGATTGGTGACGTGGGCGGCGTCGCCGGCGAGCAGAACGCGGCCGGCGCGATAGCCCGGCGCGCTGCGCTGGTGCATGTTGTAGCCGGAATAGAGCACGAGTTCGAAATTCTTGTCGCCGGGCAGCACGGTGCGGATGAATTCGGGAATGCGCTCGCCGATGGTCTCCGCCGGCAGCGCCGCGTCCTCGGCGTAGGTAAAGCGCCACAGCCCGTCGAGGTCGATCTTGTAGACCACCGCGCCGTGCACCGGGTCCACCAGGTAGCCCGACATCCAGCCGTATTTCTCGAAATCGTAGTAGATGTTGGTGGCGACGAAGCGCTGCGGCCAGGTGAAGCCGTCGAGCGAAAGTCCCGCCGCCTTGCGTACGGCGCTGCGGCCGCCGTCGGCCGCGATCACCCAGCGCGCCTCGATCTCGACCGGCGCGCCGGCGCGTTCGGCGCGCAGCACCACCTTGTCGGCCGTCTGCGCCAGTCCGGTGACGCGGGTGCCCCAGGAGACGCTGGCGGAAGGATGCCGCGTCAGGTGATCGAGCACCACCCGCGCCAGCCGGTCCTGGCCGAGCGTGAGATTGTAGGGCCGCGCGGTGATGTCGCGCACCGCGTCGTGGTTGTAGACCACGGTCTCGCCGGTCTTGAAGATGCGCCAGCAGCGCTCGTCGATGGTGTGGCCCGCGGCGAGCATGTCGTCGAGCAGGCCATAATGCTCGAGCGCCGGCAGGATCGGCCAGGCGTAGGAGATCGCGCGCGGCGAGTAGACGATATCGTCCTCCGCCTCGATCACGGTGACAGCAACGCCCGCGCGCGCCAGTCCCAGCGCCGTCATCAGGCCGACCGGCCCGCCGCCGACGATTGCCACATCGATCATTTTGCATTTGCTCCCTTGGCCGGCCCTCGGCGCGCGCCGCTCACGCCAGCAGCTGGCGTGCCACGATCAGGCGGTGGATCTGATTGGTGCCCTCGAAGATCTGGTTGATCTTGGCGTCGCGCATGTAGCGCTCGACCGGAAAGTCCTTCATGAAGCCGGCGCCGCCGAACACCTGCACCGCGTCGGTGGTCACCTTCATCGCCATGTCGCTGGCGAAGCATTTGGCCATCGACGCCTTGGCGGAAAAGGCGCGAAAGCTCGCCTCGTCGAGGAAGCCCTGGTCGGCAACGCGCGCGCATTCGTAGACCAGGCAGCGCGCCGCCTCCAGATGCATCGCCATGTCGGCGAGCATGAACTGAAGGCCCTGGAATTCCGCCACCGGCCTGCCGAACTGCCTGCGTTCCTTGGCGAAGGCGACCGCGGCGTCGAGCGCGCCCTGGGCGAGGCCGATCGAAACCGCCCCGATGGTCGGGCGGTTGAGGTCGAGGATGCGCATGGCGATGCGAAAGCCGTCGCCTTCAGCGCCGACGCGATTTTCCGCCGCCACCCGCATGTTGTCGAAATAGATCGGCGCGTTGGGCATGCCGTTGAGGCCGAGCTTGCGCTCGGAGCGGCCGACCTTGAAGCCCTCGGTCCGGGTGTCGACGATGAAGGCGGAGATGTTGTGGGTGCCGTCGCCGGAGCCGTCGGTCTTGGCGAACACCAGGATGTAGTCGGCCACCGGCGCGAAGGTGATGTAGCACTTGTCGCCGTTGAGAATGTAGTGATCGCCGTCGCGGGTGGCACGGGTCTTCATGCTGCCGACGTCGGAGCCGGTGTTGGGCTCGGTGATGGCCACCGCTGTCAGCATGCGGCCCTTGGCCACCTCGGGGAAGAAGCGCTGGCGCTGCTCCTCGGTACCGAAATACACCAGCGGCACGATCATGCCGATGCCGTTCTGGCTCGATATCAGCGCCACGGTTTCCGAGGCGCGCGCCAGTTCCTCGGCGGCGATGCAGACCGTGGTCATGTTGGCGCCGGGGCCGCCATATTCCTCCGGCAGGCGCAGCTGCAGGAGGCCCATGTCGCCGAATTTCGGCACCAGCTCGCTCGGGAAGCGGTCGTCGTGGTCGATCGCGCTGGCGATCGGCTCGACCTCCTTCTTCACGAAGCGCCGCAGCGTGTCGCGGAACTCGATCTGTTCGGCATTGAGATGCATCAGCGTTTCCTCGCGTGGACTTGAATGGGGGCGAACGGACAGGCGCTAGCGCCGGCTCTATTTTGCGGTGGCGGTGGTCTCGCCGACCAGCCTCCAGGATTCGCCCTCGAACCGCGCCATCCGCAGCTTGTGATAGGCGTAGTAGTCCTCGGCGGAATTGCTGAGCGAGATGCCGGGCAGGTGCATCTTGTAGCGCACGCCGTTGAGGCTGGTGGCCTGCTTGAGCACGTTCTCGCGGGTGAGGTCGTCGCCGCAGCGCCTCAGCACGTCGGCGATGGCCTGCGCGGTGATGTAGCCCGACAGCGCCACGAAGTCGCCCGGACTGTCGGTCGGGTCGTATTTCTGCATGAAGGCGATGAATTCCTTGACCTCGGGATCGTCGGCCCAGGCGGGGTCGCCGGCCTGCTTGGTGAACTGCGTGGTCATGAGGCCTTGCGCGTTCTCGAAGCCGGCGGGCTTGATCACGCCGTTCACCGAATTGGTGGGGCTGGCCAGGAACTGCACCGGCTGCCAGCCGAGCTCGTGCACCTTGCGCAGGCCCTGCGCGGTGAATTTCGGCGTGGTGAAATACAACAGCACGCCGGCGTCGGAGCTCTTCAGCTTGACGATCTGGGAGTCGATGGTGGGGTCGGTGAGCTCGTAGCTCGCTTCCGCCACGATCTTGTCGGCTGCCGCGCCGAGCGCGCTCTTGAGCCCGATCAGGAAGTCCTTGCCGTAGTCGTCGTTCTGGTACAGCACCGCGATCCTGGCGTCGGGCAGCGCTTTCAGGATGTAGGCGCCGAAGGTGCGGCCCTCCATTTCGAAAGCCGGATAGAGCGGCACGGTCCATGGGAAGTTCTTCGGGTCGTTGAAGCGCTTGCCGCCGGCGGAAGCGTCGAGCTGCGGCACCTTGTTCTGGTTGAGATACTTCTGGGTCGCGATGTTGGGCACGGTGCCGACGGTGCCGGCGTCGGCGAGCACGCCGATGTCCTCGACTAGCCGGCGGGTCTGTTCCAGCGCCTTCGGCGGGCTGTAGGCGTTGTCGAGCGAGGTCAGCTCGATCTTGCGGCCGTTGATGCCGCCGTTTTCGTTGAGCATCTGGAAATAGCCGGCCATGGCGCGGCCGTAGCTGGAGAATGCCGAGGCGGGCCCGCTATAGGGCACGGTCTGGCCGAGCTTGATCTCGGTGTCGCTGACGCCCGGGCCGTACTGCTTCTCGGCGGCCGCGGCGGCCTGCAGGCCGGCGAGTACGAGGAGGATCGGGAGCGCGGGCAAGAGGCGTCGGGACATGGTTTCCTCGTGGGGTGGTGGCGTAAAGGAATTCAGTTGGCGTGGGCAGCGGGCGGCACGTGGTCGCGGAAGGTCTCGCGCAGCACCGCCTTGCGCACCTTGCCGGTCGCGGTCATCGGCAGCGCCTCGACGAACACGATGTCGTCGGGCAGCCACCATTTCGGCACCCGCGTCGAGACGTGGGCGAGGATGTCGGCCGGCGCAGGCGACGCGCCGGGGCGCGGCACCACCACCAGAAGCGGCCGCTCCTGCCAGCGCGCATGGCTGATCGCGATCACCGCCGCCTGCAGCACGGCGGGATGGTCGAGCGCGACGCTTTCGATGGCAACGCTGGAGATCCATTCGCCGCCGGATTTGATGACGTCCTTGGAGCGATCCACGATCTCGATCGAGCCGTCGCGATGGATGCGGGCGACGTCGCCGGTGGAGAGCCAGCCCGAGGCGGCGGGCGCCTCGCGCTTGTAGTAGCTCGAGGCGGCGCTGGCATACTGGTCGATGGCGAGCCATACCGTGGGCACCGCGGCGGCGATGGTGACGCGTTCAAGGTTGAACAGCTCGCACAGCTTGTCGGGTTCGAAGTTGCGCCCCGGCAGCACCAGCTTCTGGCCGTTCATCGGTGCCGTGAACGGCATCATCCAGCCGTTGGCGTGGAACAGCGGCGCGATCGGCATCACCGCCTCGCGCTCGCCGGAGCGGAACGCGCCGATCATGTCGGCGGCGTTCATGAACAGCGACGCCAGCACGATGGAGCGGTGGGTGTAGACCACGCCCTTGGGATCGCCGGTGGTGCCGGAAGTGTAGCAGATCACGCTCGCGGTCTTCTCGTCGAAGCGCGGCCAGACGTGGCTGTCGGGCTGCGCCGCCAGCAGCGCCTCGTAGGACAGCGCGTGGGGCAGGCCGCAGGCGGCGGGATCGATGGCGCGGTCCATCACGATGAAGCCGCGCAGCTGCGGCAGCCGCGGCGCCAGCGCCCGCGCCAGCGGCAGCGTCGCGGCGTCGACGAAGATCCACTGGTCCTCGGCATGGGTGATGATGCCGACCAAGGTGTCCTCGTGCAGCCGCGGGTTGATGGTGTGCAGCACCAGTCCCTGGCCGCTGACGCCGTAGAACAGCTCGAAATGCTCGGCCGTATTCCAGGCCAGCGAGCCGACGCGGTCGCCGTGCCTGAGGCCGAGCGCGGTCAGCGCCGCGGATAGCCTGCGGCAGCGCGTGAGCGCGGTGGCGTAGCTCATGCGCTGGATGGCGCCGTGGACGTCGCGCGAAACGATTTCGGTATCAACATGCGCCAGCGCGGCATGCTCCAGAATGTCCGCGATCAGCAACGGAACATCCATCATGAGACCGAGCACGATGCACCCTTTCCCGACTGTGATCCTGGTGCCGCTTTCGATCTGAAGTTCCCGACCGGCATTTTCGGCCAGGAATTTCAAATCGGCGGTGCCAGATCGTCGTTTCGCTCCCAGTCGGGTGGCCGCGTTTGTTGACGTGCGGTCTTCCCGGCTGTTGCAAAACGCTAGCAGGAGCATCTGCAACTTACAAGCAGTCTAGCCGGTTTTGTTTTTGCGGCGGCGCGCCAAGTTCCGCCGCTTCGTCGCCAGGGAGGACCTGGCGACGACGCTGACTATGAACGCGGCAGCGTCAGAGTATCGCCACCACCATGATGGCGAGGCCGATGATGCTGACGCCCCACACCGCGGTGCGCAGCATCGGAATTCCGGCGTAGTAGACCGCGAGGTAGACCAGCCGCGACCAGAAGAAAATTTCCGCGCCGAGCAGCACGTTCGGCGAACGCACGCCGGCGATCTGCGCGACGATGGCGATCGCGGCGAACAGCAGGAAGTTCTCCAGGGTGTTGCGGGCCGCGCGTTCGGCGCGGCCGGCGAGCGCGTCCGGCGGCGGCAGGTTGTCGCGGTTGCCCATGGCGAGCTTCATGCCGGGCAGCGTCCAGCCCTTGGCGCGGATCAGGCTGGCGGCGAGCAGCGCGGCCCAGGTGACGATGGCCATGTAGACGACGAGGGAGAGCAGCGGTGTCATCGATGTGTCCTTTCGCAATGAGATCGGGCAATGAAATCAGGTGGACGTGACGTGCTTCAGGGTAGTCTCGAGGCAGGCGCCGGGCTTGGAAATGAGGAGCGCCGGCCGGTGACGACGTTAGCGATGTAAAGGCCAGTATCCAGATTCAGAAGTTCGCGAAACGCAAGCGACGACTTCGGTTCGCGAGCTTCCGAAACCAAAGGGTACCAGAAACATATACTAATGGTTCGTCGATTCTAACATTCGCAAGAGCGCAGGCTGCAATGGGATGCGAATGTTGGAATCAGACCACCAGCGCCGGATAGTCGGTGTAGCCCTCGGCGCTGCCGCCGTAGAAGGTCTTGCGGTTGTAGGGCGTGAACGCCGCCCGGCGCCGGATCCGCTCCGGCAGGTCGGGGTTGGAGATAAAGTAGCGGCCGAAGGCGACGGCGTCGGCGTGGCCCGCGGCGACGAAAGCCTCGGCGCTCTCGGCGGTGAAATTGCCGGCGGCGATCACCGGCCCGTTCCAGAGCGGGCGGAATAATTCCGCCGCCGACGGCACGTCCTGGTGGTCGACCTCGCGCTGCCCGGCGCCGCTGGCGCGCGGCTCGATCAGGTGCAGATAGGCGAGGCCGAGCTTGTTCAGTTCAGTGACGACGTGGGAATACAGCGGCATCGGGTCGGCCTCGCCGCTGTCGTTGGCCCGGCCATAGGGCGACAGCCGGATGCCGACGCGGCTGGCGCCGATCGCGGCGGCCGCGGCGCGGGCGACCTCCAGCATCAGCCGGGCGCGGTTCTCGATGGAGCCGCCATAGGCGTCGGTGCGGTGGTTGCAGCGGCTCTGCAGGAACTGCTCGAGCAGGTAGCCGTTGGCGCCGTGGATCTCGACGCCGTCGAAGCCGGCGGCGATCGCGTTGCGCGCTGCTTGCGCGTAGGCTTCGACGATGCCCGGAATTTCGGAAGTCTCCAGCGCGCGCGGGGTCTGGAACGGCTCGATCGTTGCGGTAGCGGTGAGGCCGCTGCCGGCCGCCGCAATCGCCGACGGCGCCACCGGCGCGGCGCCGTCGGGCTGCAGCGAGGAATGCGAGATCCGCCCGCCGTGCCAGAGCTGCAGGAAGATGATTCCGCCCTTGGCGTGCACCGCGTCGGTGACGAGCTTCCAGCCCGCGATCTGCGCGTCGGTGTAGATGCCGGGCGTCGCCGGTCCGGCGTGGCCGGTCGCCGAGACCGGCGAGGCTTCCGCGATGATGAGGCCGCCTCTGGTGGCGCGCTGGCCGTAATACTGCGCGTTCATCGGGGTCGGCGCATTGCCCGGCCGGCTCGCGCGCATCCGCGTCAGCGGCGCCATCACGACCCGGTGCGCGAGGTGACAGGCACCGATCTGGAGCGGCGTAAACAGCTTGGACGGCATGCGGGGTTTCCTCTCGGGTGGCGGGCAGCAATTGGCGCCGATCCTGGCAAACGGGGGGCGGCGGACGAAATGGTGTCGGAGGCGACGACTATGGCGCGGCGCGCGGCAAGAGTCCGTTCTGCTTCAGCCGCCAGGTCAGGATATCGATGCGGTCCTGTCCGAAAAACGGCTCGCCCTTGAACACGAAGGTCGGCACGCCCCAGTGGCCGGAGGCGGCGTGATCGCGCTCGTTGCCGGCGATGATCGCCTCGTACCGGTCCGGATCGGCGGCAATCGCCGCGTCCAGCGCCGCGAGATCGAAGCCGGCGCGCTCAGCGGCGCGGGCGAGATGATCGCCGTCCTCCCAGTTGTCGGTCACGGCCCCCCACAGCACGGCGGAGACCTCGGCGATGAAGGCGAGCCCGCGGCCGGCTTCCTGCGCCGCGGCGCCCAGCCGGGTCAGGCGGCGGATGCGCGGCTGCTCGGGCGCCACGTCCAGCGTCGCCATGTTCTGCACGATCGGGTCGGGGCGGGGAAACCGGAATGGGATGCTTTCGTATTGCGCCACCCGAATGCTGTCGCGTACCACATAGGCGGCGAATTGCGGGTTGGTCCGCTTGAAGAAATCCGGCACCCGGACCGCCAGCGGATAGACCGGCCGCGCGTTGACGACGAGGTCGTGGTCGGCAACCAGCCTGAGCGTCTTCGGGATGGCAAGATAGCTGTAGGGACTGCGGAACGACCAGAACAGATCGACGGTGAGAGACATCGGTGCGCTCCGTTGCGCGGTGAGCCGGCGCCGGCCCGGCTGCCCGGCGCGTCGGGCGTGACAGTGTCGGTTGCCGCGGCCTTTGACAACATGAGACACTGCTGCCACTGGGCGCACGCGGTCTTTCCGGAGCGCGGAATTCCCGGGACACCGGGCGCGGGAGATTTGCCATGGCATGGAGTTACGTTTCAATCGAGCGGCGCGGGCGCGTCGCGGTGGTGCGGTTCGACCGCGGCGACGACCGCAACGCGCTGTCGCGCCAGGTGCTGCGCGAGCTGATGGAGGCGGCGCGGTCGTTCGAGGAGGACATCGAGACCTCGGCGGTGGTGCTGACCGGCCGCGCCAACGTCTTCACCGTCGGGCTCGATCTCAAGGACGCGCTGGACGCAACCGCCGGCGACCCGGGTCTTGCCGAGCGGCGACAGCTCTCCAGCCTCGGCCAGCGCATGTCGCGCGCCTGGGAGGAATTGGCGCCGCTCACCATCGTCGCGATCGAGGGGCATTGCGTCGGCGGCGGGGTGGCGCTATCGGTGGCCTGCGATCTGCGGGTCTGCGGCGCCGGCGCGCGCCTGCTGGTGCCTGAAATCCGCCGCGGCATGAACATGAGCTGGCAGAGCCTGCCGCGCATCGCCGCGCTGGTCGGACCGGCCCGCGCCAAGCAGCTGGTGATCCTGGCCAACGCCATTACGGCAGCGACCGCCGAGAGCTGGGGCTTGGTGCAGGAGGTGGTGGCGGACGGCAGCGCGCTGCAGCGCGCGCTCGCCATGGCCGAGGAGGCGGCGGCGATGCCGCCGGTGGCGCTGCGGATGATCAAGCAGGGCATCAACATGGCGGCGATGCCGCTGGCCCATGCGGTGAGCTACATGGATGCCGACCAGAATGCGCTGGCGCGGCTGTCGGAAGACTTCGACGAGGGCGTGCGGTCGTTTCTCGAGAAGCGGCCGCCGCGATTCACCGGCCGGTAAGCATGGCGCGTGAAGTTGCCGGTTCCGTCGACGGGTTCCATCCGGATGAGTGAGGAACCTTGACCTTTGTCAAAGCGTGCATGCTGCAATCCTGGATAGTACATACATGCAACGGTCCGATCTTACTGGGCTGCGTGCCTGTCCCTCTCGGGCGTTTCCTCCCTTTGACTTGCTCCATGGAGCAGGGCCGCCGGCTTGCCACGCGGCCCTTTTTTTTCCCGCAGGGTTCACCCGTATCGTCGACGCCGAGGCCCGTCACGATTTGACCCTTGCGCGCGCAGCGGCTAATCCGCCGCCACCGCGAACGCCCCGGCGTCGAACTCGGCCTCCAGCCGCGCGCGCTCGGCGACGGCCTTGGTCATCGCCAGCTCCTTGACGTGGCCGTAGCCGCGGATCGCGTCGGGGATCGCGGCGAGGCGGGTCAGGATGGCGAGGCGCGCCGGGTTCAGCCCCTGCAGCCGGCCGCGCAGCATGCGCTCGTAGTCGTCGATCAGGGCGCGCTCGGCGCGGCGCTCGGCGCTGCGGCCGAACGGATCGAACGGCGTGCCGCGCAGGCCCTTCAGCTTCGCAAGCAACCGGAACGCGCCCATCATCCAGGGGCCGAACTCTTGCTTGACGAGATGCCCGGTGGTGGGATCGCGCCGCGCGAACAGCGGCGGCGCCAGGTGGAACGACAGTTTCACGTCGCCGTCGAAGGCCTGCGAAAGCTGCTGGGCGAAGGTGCCGTCGGTATAGAGCCGCGCCACCTCGTATTCGTCCTTGTAGGCCATCAGCCTGTAGAGGTTGCGCGCGACCGTCTCGGCCAGCGCCTGCGACGACGGGTTGGCCGCAGTCTCGGCGGCGCGCACCGCCTCCACGGTGGCGCGGTAGCGTTCCGCGTAAGCCGCGTTTTGGTAGGCGGTCAGCCGCCTCACGCGATCTTCGATGATGTCGCCGAGCCGGCGGATCGGCGCAGCAGGGCGGGCGCGGAACTGGGCCGCGCTTTGCACCCGGGAAAGATCATGGGCGGCGAGGCGGCCCCAGCCGAACGCCAGCGTGTTCAATTCCACCGAGACGTCGTTGAGCACGATGGCGCGCTTGATCGCTTCCTCCGACAGCGGCAGCGCGCCCTTCTGGAACGCGAAGCCCATCAGGAAGGCGTTGGTGGCGATGGAGTCGCCCATCAGCGCGGTGGCAAGCCCGGTGGCGTCGAGCACGTCGAGGCCGCGGTCGCCGACCGCGGTGCGGATCGCGTCCTGCATCGCGCCCTGCTCGAAATCGATGTCGGGGTTGATGACGAAGCTCGCGGTCGGCTGCAGGTCGGCATTGATGACGGCGCGGGTGACGCCGCGCTCAGTTCGGCTGAGCGCTGAGGGGCTCGCCGCCACCACCATGTCGCAGCCGAGCACCAGGTCGGCGCCGCCGGCCGGGATGCGCACCGCGGCGATGTCGCCGGGCTTCGGCGCGATCCGCACGTGGCTCATCACCGCGCCGTTCTTTTGCGCCAGCCCCGTGAAGTCGAGCGCCGAGCAGCCCTTGCCCTCGAGATGCGCGGCCATGGCGAGCAGCGCGCCGATGGTGATGACGCCGGTGCCGCCGATGCCGGTGACCAGGATGTTGTAGGGGGCCTCGAGGCTGGGCAGCGTCGGCGACGGCAGGTCGGCGAACAGGTCGCCGGCCGAAACCGCGTTGCGCGCGGCGCGCTTCGGCGTGCCGCCATGCACCGTGACGAAGCTCGGGCAGAAGCCTTCGATACAGGAGAAGTCCTTGTTGCAGGCGGACTGGTCGATCTTGCGCTTGCGGCCGAGTTCGGTCTCCAGCGGCTGCACCGAGACGCAGTTGGAGGCGACCGAGCAGTCGCCGCAGCCCTCGCAGACCTCCTCGTTGATGAAGACGCGCTTCGGCGGATCGGGATAGAGGCCGCGCTTGCGGCGGCGGCGCTTTTCGGCGGCGCAGGTCTGGTCGTAGATCAGCACCGTGAGCCCCTTGATGTCGCGCAGCTCGCGCTGCAGCCGATCGAGCTCGCGGCGGTGGTGCACAGTGGCGCCCGGCGGGAATTCGTTCGGCACCGGATACTTGTCCGGCTCGTCGGTGACGATGACGACGCGCTTGGCGCCCTCGGCGGCGACCTGGCGGGCGACCTGCGAGACGCTGAGATGGCCCTCGGCGGGCTGGCCGCCGGTCATCGCCACCGCGTCGTTGTAGAGGATCTTGTAGGTGATGCTGACGCCGGCCGCGGCCGCCGCGCGCAGCGCCAGCAGGCCGGAATGGGTGTAGGTGCCGTCGCCCATGTTCTGGAAGATGTGCGGCTCGCGGGTGAACGGCGCCTGGCCGACCCAGCTCACGCCTTCGCCGCCCATGTGCGAGATCGTCGCGGTGCGCCGGCTCGGGATGTAGAGCGCCATGCCGTGGCAGCCGATGCCGGCCATGGCGCGGCTGCCTTCCGGCACCTTGGTCGAGGTGTTATGCGGGCAGCCCGAGCAGAAATACGGCGTGCGCTGGATCTTGACCGTGCTCGCCGCTGCCAGCGGCCGGTCGAAGGCCTCCAGCCGGGCGAGCCGCTGCTCGAGCTCGGTGCTGTGATGGCCGAGCCGGCGCAGCCGCGCCACCACCGCGGCCGCCACCATGGTCGGCGTCAGTTCGCCCTCGCTCGGCAGCAGCGTCGCGCCGATCTCGTCGCGCTTGCCGACCACCGAGGGACGGCGGTCGGCGTCCATGTTGTAGAGAATCCGCACCAGCTGGTTCTCGATGAAGCCGCGCTTCTCCTCGACCACCAGGATGTCCTTCAGCCCGTCGGCGAAGCGGCGCGCGCCGCTCTCCTCCAGCGGCCACACCAGCGCGACCTTGTAGATGCGCAGGCCGAGTTCGGCCGCCATCGCCTCGGTGGCGCCGAGATCGGCCAGCGCCTGGCGCAAATCGAGATAGGCCTTGCCGGTCGCCATCAGGCCGAGCCGCGCCGGGCGGGAATCCAGCACCACGCGGTCGAGCGCGTTGGCGCGTGCGAACGCCGCGATCGCCGCCATCTTCGGCCCGTGCAGCCGGCGCTCCTGCTCCAGCGGGGGGTCGGGCCAGCGGATCGACAGCCCGCCCGGCGGCATCTCGAAGTCGGTCGGCGCGACGATGCTGACGCGCGCGGGATCGCTTTCGATCGAGGCCGAGCTCTCCACCGTCTCCGAGATCGCCTTGAAGCCGACCCAGCAGCCGGAGAACCGCGACAGCGCGAAGCCCA
>JBKQQE010000556.1:0-5792 GCA_052326245.1 Xanthobacteraceae bacterium
AATGGTCGGATCGGCTGGGACTTCCCCGGCTCTCATGACCTCAACTTCTCGAACCGCCCGGTGCGGACCCGCATGCCGGGTGGTGTGGCAGGGGTGCGACCCAAAAGGTCGCCCCCTATGCCGATTCCGGCCATGCGCGCGACCGATCGCGAATGGCCGCGCGTCCGTGCGCTGGGGAAGAATCGACCGGAGCGGGTGGCCGGTCGTTCGGGTCAGGAGAGAACTCAGAGCTTGCGGTGGACGAACTCGGCGGCCTTGTCGGCAGATTTCTTCATCGCTTCCTTGGCGTCACCAATCGCCTGCTGGCCATCTCCCTTGGCTTCCTGCAAGGCGCCTTCGCTCTGCAGCTTCGGTGAGTCGACGGCTTCGCCGATGCGCTGCTTCACCTTGCCAGCGCCTTCGTTGACCGTTCCCTTGATCTTGTCGGTCGTGCTTCCCATGCAATGCTCCATTGTTCGTGGTGTGTAGGCTCACCAACGGCCCGGTTGACGAAACGTTCCGCATCTGGTGTCGTCGCGCCATCTCCACGCGGCAACCAATCAATCAGCAAAGAACACGCACATGAGCGGATCCCACGATCATTCGCATCCCCATGATCATTCCCATCCGCATCAGGGCGACGAGGCCGAGCGCTGGAAGCACGACGGCGTGCGCGTGATTCCGGGCAACCAGCTCGATCCCAACGTGCCCTCGACCGCGGGGATGGACCGCAAGGCCGCGATCAATTTCGCGCGCGTCGGGGCGCAGAAGCTGTGGGCGGGAACCGTGACCATCAAGCCGGATGCCAAGACCGGCGCCCATCATCACGGCCATCTGGAAAGCGTGATCTATGTGGTGCGCGGCAAGGCGCGGATGCGCTGGGGCGAGCATCTGCAGTTCACCGCCGAGGCGGGCCCCGGCGACTTCATCTTCGTGCCGCCTTACGTGCCGCACCAGGAGATCAACGCGAGCCCCGATCAGCCGCTGGAATGCGTGCTGGTGCGCAGCGACGGCGAGGCGGTGGCGATCAATCTCGATATCGAGCCGGTCGAGAAGCCGGAGACCGTGCTGTGGGTCGATCCGGTGCACCCGGAGCCGGCGGCGAAGTGCTAGCGCGTTTTCCAGCGAGGCACGCCGCCGGCGGGCGCACTGGCCAGTCTTGGTGCTCTGCTCACCGTCAAATCCAACGCCAACTGTGCCGATCCATACTGCGACGCCCAATCGCGGCGGGGCGTGCTGCCCATTCTCTTGCTGCACTGCACCCGTCGTTGCGCGCTCCACTTAAATTGCTCACGGTTTGATCCGAATCAACGCGGGCTGCTCTGGCGGAGAAGCCAATTGTCGGCCAAGTTGGCCCGACAAGAAAACTAGAACGCGCCGGCGCTGAGCAGGTGGGGAAGTGGAGGGAGATATGAGTTCGCTGGCCGTCAAGGGAAACGGGCTCCAGTCGAAGCTGCTGTGGACCGCGGTGATCGCGCTCGGTGTGGTTTCTTTCGGGATCGTCGCGCTGAGCCGAGGCGAGAGCGTCAACGCGGCATGGCTCGTCATCGCCGCAATATGCATCTACTTCATCGCCTACCGCTTCTATGGGCTGTTCATCGCCGAGAAGGTGCTGGGCGTCGACCCCGGGCGGAGGACCCCCGCCTACCAGCACAATGACGGCCTCGATTACGTTCCGACCAACCGCTACGTGCTGTTCGGTCACCACTTCGCGGCAATCGCCGGCGCCGGCCCCCTGGTTGGCCCGGTGCTCGCCGCCCAGATGGGCTACCTGCCCGGAACGCTGTGGATTCTTGCCGGCGTGGTCTTCGCCGGTGCGGTCCAGGACATGACCGTCCTCTTTCTCTCCACGCGCCGCGACGGCCGCTCGCTCGGCGACATCATCCGCTCCGAAATGGGGCCGGTTGCCGGCGGCATCGCCCTCGTCGGCGTGCTGCTGATCATGGTCATCCTGCTCGCGGTGCTGGCGCTGGTCGTGGTCAAGGCGCTGGTCGGTAGCCCGTGGGGCACCTTCACGGTCTTCTCCACCATTCCCATCGCACTGCTGATGGGCGTCTATGCCCGCTTCATCCGGATCGGCCGCATCGCGGAAATGTCGGCGATCGGCGTGGTGCTGCTGCTTGCGTCGCTCATCTACGGCCGGACCGTGGCCGAAAACCCGGCCATCGCGGCATGGTTCGATCTGCGCGGCGAGACGCTGGCGCTGATCGTCATCGGCTACGGCTTCGTCGCCTCGGTGCTGCCGGTGTGGCTGCTGCTGGCGCCGCGGGACTACCTGTCGACCTTCCTCAAGGTCGGCACCATGGGGCTGCTCGCGGTCGGCATCATCCTGGTCCAGCCGGAACTGAAGATGCCGGCGGTCACCAAGTTCATCGACGGCACCGGCCCGGTGTGGTCGGGCAGCCTGTTCCCGTTCCTGTTCATCACCATCGCCTGTGGCTCGGTATCCGGCTTCCACGCGCTCATCGCCTCGGGCACGACCCCGAAAATGGTGGAGAATGAGAACCAGCTCCGCTTCATCGGCTATGGCGCCATGCTGACGGAATCCTTCGTCGCCATCATGGCGATGATCGGCGCTACCGTGCTCGAGCCCGGAATCTATTTCGCCATCAACAGCCCGGCCGGGTTGATCGGCACCACCGCCGTGCAGGCGGCGCAGGTGGTCTCCGGCTGGGGCTTTACCGTCACCCCCGACATGATCACCCAGATCGCCCAGGACGTCGGCGAAAAGACGCTGCTGTCGCGCGCCGGCGGCGCTCCGACGCTCGCGGTCGGCATGGCCCACATCCTGTCCGGCATGTTCGGCGGCCGCGCCTTGATGGGGCTCTGGTACCATTTCGCCATCCTGTTCGAGGCCCTGTTCATCCTCACCACGGTCGACGCCGGCACCCGCGTCGCCCGCTTCATGATCCAGGACATGATCGGCAGCGTCGTGCCATCGTTCCGGAAAACCGAGTCGTGGGGAAACAACCTGGTCGGATCAGCGCTGGCGGTCGCCGCCTGGGGCTACTTCCTCTACCAGGGAGTCATCGATCCGATGGGCGGCATCAACACGCTGTGGCCGCTGTTCGGCATCTCCAACCAGATGCTGGCAGGGATCGCGCTCATCATGTGCACGGTCGTGCTCTTCAAGATGAAGCGCCAGCGCTACGCCTGGGTGACGATCGTGCCGACCTTGTGGCTCCTCATATGCACGCTGACGGCGGGGTTCCAGAAGATCTTCAGCACCGTGCCGGCGATCGGCTTCGTCGCGCACGCGCGGGTGTTCGGCGAGGCCGCGGCGGCGGGCAAGATCCTGGCGCCGGCGAAGACGATGGAGGAGATGCACCGCGTCATCGTCAACGACTACGTCGACGCCACGCTGTGCGCGTTGTTCGTCATGGTGGTGCTGGCGATGATCGTCTACGGCGTCATGGCCATACGCCGGGCCTTGGGCGACCCGCAGATCACCGCCATCGAGAGCGGCCTGCCCGCGACCATTCCGGGAGCGAGCCTTGCGTGACCTCATGACGATGAAGGAATGGACGGTTCGCACCGCACGCCTGATGGTCGGCATTCCCGACTATCAGACCTACGTGGAGCACCGCCGGCAGACCCATCCGGACGAGCCGGTCATGACGTACCAGGAATTCTTCGTGGAGCGCCAGGACGCCCGCTACGCCTTCGGCAAGGGACGTTTCCGCGGCTGTTGCTGAGCGCAGCAATGTAGGCAACGGTCACTGATCGCTCGCCGGACCTCGCGCGATGTCCGGCGTGATCGGCGCACGCCTCGCGCGCGCGTCAGGACGCCGGCTTCGGCGGATGAATGAACGCCCACGGGCTCACCTCGGAATCGCGCGGCACGTCGATGGCGATCAGGCAGGGGCCGCCGTCGGCGAGCGCGGTCTCCAGCGCCGGCTGGAACGCCTGCGGCGACGACACCCGGGCGGCGCGGACGCCGAATGATTCCGCGAGCATGACGAAATCCGGATTGACCAGATCGGCGGCGATCACCCGGCCGTCGAACACCTGGCGCTGGTCGCGGCGCACGTTGCCGTAGGAATTGTTGTCGAACACCAGCGTGACGACGCCGATCTTGTACTGGACGGCGGTGGCGAGCTCCTGCACGGCGAACATGAAGCCGCCGTCGCCAGTGATGGCGACCACCGGCCGGTCCGGCTGCGCCACCTTGGCCCCCAGCGCGGTCGGAAAGCCCGATCCGAGCGTGCCCTGATAGCCCGAGGTGATGAAGGTGCGCGGCTGGTAGACCGGAAACCCGAACCACGACGCGAAACCGACCTGCGACAGTTCGTCGGTGACGATCGCGTCGGGCGGCAGCACCTTCCGCAGCACCTCGAGGTAGGCCATCTGCGGCTGGATCGCCTGGATTTCCAGCTGCGCGGCCGCGGTCGCCTCGCGGATCGCCGCGCGCCGTGTGGTCTGTTTGCTGTAGCCTGCCTTGCGCACCGCCGCGACCAGCGCCGCGGTGCCGTCGCGTGCGTCGGCGACGACCGCGGCATCGGGCGTGAAGCGGCGCATCTCCGAGGCGTCGATGTCGATGCGGATCGACTTCAGTCCCGCGGGCTTGTACGGCCAGCGCCAGTCCGGCAGCTCGAGCCGGGTACCGATGCCGATCATCAGGTCGGTCTGCGGCCACAGCCGGTAGGCGGCGGCCATGGTGAGGCCGAGTTCGTGGGCGTTGCTGACGATGCCGCGGCCGCTGCGGAAGGCGATCACCGGCGCATCGATCATCTCGGCGAGCTCAAGCACCTCGTCGCCGGCATCGATGGCGCCGCTGCCGACGAAGATCATCGGTGTCCGGCTCGCGGCGATGATCTTCGCCGCCGCCGCGACGCGGTCAGGATCCGGTTCGGACGCGGCGAAGGGCTGAAGCGGCGCAACCGCATTGACGGCGGTGCGCTGGGTGAACACATCCCACGGCATCTCGATCGAGGCCGGGCCGCGGCGGCCCGACATCATCTGCTGGAAGGCGCGCGCGACCACCGCCGGGGCATCGCCCGGATATTCGACCCGCTCGGCCCATTTCAGGATCGAGCGCAGCGTCGCGAGCTGATCGGGCATCTCGTGCAGATGCCCGCGTCCCCTGCCGAGGAAGGAGGTCGGAACCTGGCCGGTGAGGCACAGCACCGGTTCGTTGCAGCCATAGGCCGTCAGCATCGCCGCGCCGGCGTTGAGCACCCCGGGGCCGGGGACGACGCTGAAGACGCCGGCTTTGCCGGTGGCGCGGGCGTAGCCGAAGGCCATGTAGCCGCAGGCCTGTTCGTGGCGCGCGCCGATCACCTTCAGGCGGTTCTCGGCGAGCTTGAGCGCGTCGAAAAGGCCATAGATCTGGGCGCCGGGCAGCCCGAACACCGTGTCGACACCGTGCGCCAGCAGGCCGTCGACGATGGCCTCGCCTCCTGTCCGTTCCTGCATCGCTCTTCCCCTACAGCTGTTCGTCGACGACGCCGTTGCGTAGCACGCCGATCGTCTCGGCTTCCACCTCGATGACGTCGCCGGGCTTGAGGTAGCGCGGCGGGTCGAAGCGCGCGCCGGCGCCGGTCGGCGTGCCGGTGACGATGACGTCGCCGGGAACCAGCGTCGTGAATGTCGAGATGTAGTGAATGAGATAGCGGAAGCCGAAGATCATCCGGCTGGTGCGGTCGTCCTGGCGCGTTTCGCCGTTGACCCGGGTGGTGAGGCGGATATCGGCGATCTGGGCCTCATGGGTGAACGGCACCAGCCAGGGGCCGAGGCTTCCCGAGGAGTCGAAATTCTTGCCCTGGGTGACGTTGAACTTGGCGTGACGAACCCAGTCGCGCAGCGTGCCCTCG
>JBKQQE010000557.1:0-3191 GCA_052326245.1 Xanthobacteraceae bacterium
CCAGGAGGATCATGATCTCGGCCATCGTCAGGCCGAGCACCAGGCCCTGGCGATACGAAGACGACTGGCGAATGATCTGTCCGTCCATTGTGCACCCGCTCGATTTGTCGCGTCACGCGCCACGCGTCCTGATTCTAGCCGTCGTCTCGCTTGTCGACGTCGCTCCACAATGACGGTTGCAGGCCGGGATCGGAAGCCCGCGCGGTGCTGCGCGATTTGTAGGGACGGCGCGCTTCGGCGGCGGCCGCGGCGTCGGCGCGGGCGATTTCCGCGTTTCGCATCTCCGCCAGCAGCATGGTGATGGCGTTGGACAGCACCTCGGTCTGCTCCAGGCTGGCGTCGACGGCCTTGGCCTGCGCCTCCGCGCTCTTGCTGAACGCGGCGACGGCGCGCGACAGCGCCTGGATCATCGGCGCCAGTTTCATCTCGGCGGCGTCGTCGGGCGTCTGCAGCGTCGCCAGCTTGGCGACCACGCCGTCGATCGATTGGATCAGCGCGGCGGTGCCGTGCGAAAGCTCGCCGCTCACCGCGGAGATCTCGCTGACCGCGGTTCCAAGCGCGTTCGAGATCTGGGAATTGAGATCCTCGATCGCGTCGCCGGAGCGGCGCGAGGCTTCCGCGAGCGGCTGGCTCGAGGTAGCCGCGAAATCGTCGAGCTGGCCGAGCAGGCGGTCCTTGGCCTGCGCCAGCAACTCGTTGACCTCGTCCAGGGCGTCCGAGATCGACTGCTGGGTGGCCCTGCGGAAATAGCTGAACTCCAGCACCGTTGAGTCCAGTTCCCGCTTCACCTTCCGCGAGGCTTCCGCAAGCTCGAGCCGGGCGGTGTGCTCGACCTCGATCGGGTCCCGCCGCATCTGGTTGAAGAAGATCCGCAGCGCGATGCCGGAGATCGTCGAGGCGATGGCTACGCCGAAGTTCTGCACGATCTGCTCGGCCGACCCGGTCGCCGAGAACTGGTAGAGCGAGACGGCAAGGCTGGTCAGCGTGAACAGGAATCCCATGTAGTAGAGATTGTCGCCGGACTGGTCGTCGCGCAGCCGCAGCGGGCGCGCGAACAGCAGCAGCAGCGCGTAGCAGAGCATCACGACGATGGGGATCGCGGTGACGAAGAAGGCGCCGAAACCGTAAAGCTTGGAGAACAGGATGTAGCCGCAGCCCACCAGCACGACGGCGAAGTACAACAGCCCGTTGAGCAGGCCGGAGCCCAGGTCGCGATAGCTGTCGGCGGGCGAGCGCATCAGCCGGCCCCCTGCAGGCGCCGGGCGATCTCGAAGGTGCCGCGGTTGTCGGTCACCCAGTCCTTCCAGAACTCGATATGGCGGACCGTATCGAGCCCCGTCGGCAGCACGCGCTGGATGTATTCGATCGTCACGCGCGCGCCGTGCAGGTCGGTCCGGTACTTCAAATAGGCCTGCGACTGCTTGAAGCGCTGATACGACAGATCCGAGAGATTGCGATACTGGTTGTAGTCGCGGGTGTTCTCCAGCATGTCGGAGACGATGATCAGGGATTTCCCAATCCGATCCGCCGCTGCCCCGGAAAAATCGTCGACCGCGATGTCCTGCAGCGCCGCCATGATCGGCGAGGTATTGGCCTGCGCGGCCACGACGCTGTGCTTCACCGCTTCCGAAGCCGGCTGCCTGAAGCTTTCGATCCAGCGCGCGCGGGCCAGCGCCGGATTGCTGGTCCACTCGCTCAGGCCGTTGCCGTCGCCGGGATTGCACTTGGCGAACAGCGACCGGCTGCGGCTCCTGGCGACGTCGAGCACGCGGATGTCGAGCTTGTGGTAGGCGGGCAGCGAAGTGATCTGGTCGTCGAGAATGCCGAGCACCTCGCGCTGCGCGATCTCCGGCAGATCGTCGGAGGTGTCGACCAGCACCACCGTGATGCCGCGCGGCCCCGCAACCGGGCACAGCGACACCGGATCGAGCTTCGGCTTGTCCGGAACCGAGAAGTAGAAATACGCGAGCGAGCCCAGCCCCGCGGCGGCGAGGCAGATCAACGCGACGCCGCCCAGCGCGGCGGCGCCGCCGCGCGATCGGCTACGCTCTCTTGCTGGTCGTCGCGCCAAGCTTGCTCTCCGGGAACAGGTCGTCGATTTCGCGATAGGAGCGCACCGCCTCCTCGAATGTGTCGTGGATGCCCTGGATCTGCTGGCGCAGCACGTCCTGTGTCAACAGAATCGATTGCCGCAGCGCGTCGCGCGCCTGTTCGTCGAGATCGTTGCCGACATAGACGATGCGTTCCATCTTGTACGGATTGGCGAAGTAGCCAGGTGCAGGCGAGTGCCGGGCCTTGCTGTTGGCCTCGCGATAGGTGGCGAGCAGGGCGTCGCAGCTGCGCTGGATCTGGTTCTGGTGTTCCGCGAACCGCTGCGTCAGCCGGCTGCGCGCCTGCAGGATCGCGTCGAATTCGCCGCGGCGGACGGACAAGTCCCTGAAGTTGGCGTTCATGGCTTCGGTCGCGGCGTTCCGGATGTCGCGCAGCCGCTCGATCAGCTCGGCCTTGGCGTCGACATACTGTGTGCGCGCCTCGATCCACCGCCGCTCCAGCGGCCCGTAGCCGATATGGGGATCGGCGAACAGGACGCCGTCGGCCATGGCCACGATGGAAAAGATGAAGCCGATGCCGAAGAACACCCAGGTGTTGACGTCGTTGACGACGAGCGGCGCGTGCAGCAGCCGCATCAGCACCTCGTGTCCGACGTTGCCGGCCAGCATCGGCGGGATCTCGCGCAGGTGCGCCAGCGTGAGATTGAGGATCGTGGCGAAGGCGAGATAGGCCAGCAAGGAAATGAAGCCGAGCAGCTTGAGCAGCCCGAACCTCCGGTTCAGAAGCCGGATCGGGATCAGCCCCCAGAGGAAGCTCGCCATGATGTTGAGCGCGGCGAAGCTGACGGCCTGGATCGCGCCGCCCAACAGCCCCTGCTCGTTGGATTTCGCCAGGAAGCTGCCGTTGATGACCACCTCGACGACGAACAGCACCGCCAGCACGCCGACCTTGAGCAGCGTCTTGCCGGTGCTCGACAGCCGCGCGGGCCGGACGATCTTGTGGCGCTTGCGGAAATGCTCGCGTTCCAGTTCGGAATCGTGAAGCCGCCGCCGCAGCGCGAACAATTCGTCGCGGCCGAGCGCGGCTTCGGCCCGGAAATCGCCCACCGCTTCCGGCGCCGCCTGCTGAATCACGGCGAA
>JBKQQE010000558.1:0-22927 GCA_052326245.1 Xanthobacteraceae bacterium
GGCGGCAAAGTAGGCAGGCCCCCACGTCCTTCATGGCGCTGGGTGGCTGGGCCGCGACCCGGCGATGCTTCGCTACCGCGGTCGCTCAGCCGGCGCCGATCAGCGGGATCGCCTCGTCACGCTCGAACAGATAGAGCAGGCATCGCAGCGCTTCGCCGTGCGGACCGCGTAGCATCGGATTGTCCTTCATGATCCTCAGCGCTTCGTCGCGCGCCTGCGCGATCAGCTGGCCATGGGTCTCGGCGCGGGCGATCCGATAGCCGGGCAATCCGCTTTGCCGGGTTCCCAGCACGTCGCCTTCGCCGCGCAAACGCAGGTCTTCCTCCGCGATGCGAAAGCCGTCGGTGGTCTCGCGGATCACCCGCAGCCGGGCCTCCGACAATTTGCTCAGGGGTTCGCGGTACAACAGCAGGCAGGTCGAGGCCTCGGCCCCGCGACCGACGCGCCCGCGCAGTTGATGCAGCTGCGCCAGCCCGAACCGTTCGGCGTTCTCGATCACCATGATCGAGGCCTCGGGAACGTCGACGCCGACCTCGACGACGGTGGTGGCGACCAGGAGCGCGGTCTCGCCGGATGCGAACGCCGCCATGGCCTGATCCTTGTCGCTGCCCTTCATCCTGCCGTGCACGAGCCCGACGCGGGCGCCGAAGCGGGACTTCAAACTCTCGAAGCGCTGTTCGGCATCGACCAGGAAGTCGATCTTTTCGGATTCCTCGACCAGCGGGCAGATCCAGTACACGCGTTTGCCGTGTTCGATCGCACGCCCGACCGCGTCCATGACTTCCGCGAGCCTTGCGGCGGGAACCGCGCGGGTGTCGATCGGCTGCCGTCCGGCCGGCTTCTCGCGCAGCTCGGAGACGTCCATGTCGCCGAAATAGGTCAGCACCAGGGTGCGCGGGATCGGTGTCGCGCTCAGCACCAGGACGTCGACGGCTTCGCCCTTTGCGGTCAGGGCCAGGCGCTCGCGCACGCCAAAGCGGTGCTGCTCGTCGACGATGGCGAGCGCCAGCGCCTTGAACCCCACGTCGTCCTGTATCAGGGCATGGGTTCCAACGATCAGGTCGATGTCGCCGTCGGCCAGGCGCGCGAGCGTCTCGCGCCGCTCCTTGCCCTTTTCACGGCCGGTGAGAATGGCGGCGCGCAGGCCGGCGCGGGCCGCCAGCGGCGCGATGGTCTTGAGATGCTGCCGGGCCAGGATCTCGGTCGGCGCCATCAGGGCGGCCTGCTTGCCGACCTCGGCGGCCGCGGCCGCCGCGAGCAGGGCGACCACCGTCTTGCCCGATCCGACGTCGCCCTGCAGCAGGCGCAGCATGCGCAGCGGCTGCGTCAGGTCGCCGGCGATGGCGGCGGTGGCTTCGCGCTGCGAGGACGTCAGCGCGTAGGGCAGCGCCTCGATCACCTTGCGGCGCAGATGGCCGTCGCCGGCATTGCGCACGCCGGCCGGCCGGCGCAGCTGCGCGCGCACCAGCGCCAGCGCCAGCTGTCCCGCCAGCAGTTCGTCATAGGCCAGGCGCGACCAGAACGGCCGGTCGGGCAGGACATCGTCGAGCTCCACTGGGGTGTGCACGCGCCGCAATGCCTCGCCGAAACTCGGGAAGCCGCAGCGGCGCACGACGTCCGCTCCGATCCATTCCGGCAGTTGCGGCAGCTTCGACAGGGCCTGGGCCACGGCGCGGCGCAGCGACCCGAGCGCCAGCCCCTCGGTCAGCGGATAGACCGGTTCGATCAGCGACAATTTGGCGAAACCGGCTTCGTCGACGATGCGGTCCGGATGCACGATCTGCAGCGTGCCGTCGAACAGTTGCGCGGTGCCGGAAACGTAGCGCTTGGCGCCGACCGGCAACAGCTTTTCGACATAGTCGCGTTGCGCCCGAAAGAAGGTCAGGACCACGTCGCCGGTGCCGTCGCTGGCGTAAACCAGGTAGGGCGCCCGCGAACGGCCGGGCGGCGAGGGCCGGTGCCGGTCCACCGTCACCTCCAGCGTCACCACCGTTCCCGGAACGACGTCGCGGATCAACGGCCTCGCCCGGCGATCAATCACGCTGGTCGGCATGTGCAACAGCAGGTCGACCAGGCGCGGGGTGTGGCTGCGCTCCAGCAGGTAGCGAAACAGCTTGTCCTGCTTGGGGCCGACGCCGGACAGGGTCGTCACCAGGGCAAACAGCGGATTGAGACGTTCGGGGCGCATGAAAAGGACCGCTAGCCAACTTATAAGGAGCCCACCGCAAGCGGGGGGAGAATGTCAAATCCACTCCACAATCGCCATGCAGCGCAAGGGAGCTGCTGACATTGGTGGCGGCGAAGGCTATATCAGGCCGCCCGGCACGTCCGGGCTTTTGGCGTTTTGCGAGGTTGACGGATGACAGGGACGACACGGTCCAGCGAGGGACTGAGCGAGCGACGCAAGCGGCTGTTGTTTCGCTGCTGGCATCGCGGCACACGCGAAATGGACCTGATCCTGGGGCGCTTCGCCGACGCCCACATCGCCGACTTGTCGGAGAGCGAGGTCGACGAGCTGGAGCGCCTGGGCGAGCTCCCGGACCCCGACCTCTACGCGATGCTGAGCGGCGCCAGCGCGGTTCCCGCTGAGCTGGCGCAGGGGCTGTTGCCGCGCATCAAGGCGTTCGGCGCGCCGGATCCCGACGCATGAGCAAGGCGCCGACCTCGCGCTCGCCGGCGGACCATCTGGCGCCCGGCAAGCCGCTGACGCTGGCCAATGTCGCCGAGGGCGCGGAAGGCCTCGTGGTGTCCGATCTGGCCCGCGCGGTGGCGGCGCGACCAAGTCCGCCGGCGGTGAGCCTCACGGTGGTCTGCCGCGACGGCACGCGCATGGCGCAGCTCGGCCGCGCGCTGCAATTCTTTGCTCCCGAGCTGGCGGTGCTGCAGTTTCCGGCCTGGGACTGCCAGCCCTACGACCGGGTCTCGCCCCATGGCGGCATCGTCGCGCAGCGTGTGACCACGCTGGCGCGGCTGTCACGGCTCAAGGGCAGCGAAAAGCCGCTGATCGTGCTGACCACCGTGAACGCGATCCTGCAGCGGGTGGTGCCGCGGGTGGAAATGGCGGCCCAGGCGCTGTCGGTCGCCGCGGGCCACGCGGTGCCGATGGACTCCATCGTCGCCTGGCTCGAACACAATGGCTACAGCCGTTCTTCCACGGTGCGCGAATCGGGCGAATACGCGGTACGCGGCGGCATTCTGGACCTGTTTCCGGCCGGGCTCGACCAGCCGGTCCGTCTCGATTTCTTCGGCGATACGCTGGAATCGATCCGCACCTTCGACGCCGAGTCCCAGCGCACGCTGCTCGACATGCGCGCGCTCGACCTGGTGCCGGTGTCGGAATTCCAGCTCGTGACCGAGACCATCCGTCGTTTCCGCATGGGCTATGTGGCCGCGTTCGGCGCGCCCGGGCGCGACGATCTGCTCTACGAGGCGGTCAGCGAGGGGCGCCGTCATCCCGGCATGGAACACTGGTTGCCGCTGTTCCATGAGCGAATGGAGACGCTGTTCGACTATCTCGGCGGCTCGCCGCTCGTCATCGAACCCCAGGGCGAGGAGGCGGCCCACGAGCGCCTCGCCCAGATCAGCGACTACTACGACGCCCGCCGCGAGGCGCTGGAGCATCCCGGCGGCGGCGTGGTCTACAAGCCGCTGCCGGCGGATCGGCTCTACCTCGGCGGCGAGGAATGGACCGAGCGGCTGGCGGCGAGCCGGCTGGTTCGCATCACCCCGTTCGCGGTGCCGGAGGACGGCGCCCAGCTGATCGACGCCGGATTGCGGGCGGGGCGCGATTTCGCCCCCGAGCGCAACGACGCCGCGGTCAACGTGTTCGAGGCGGTGGTCGCGCACATCAACGCGCTGCAGGCCGCGCGCAAGAAGGTGATGGTGGCGCTGTGGACCGAGGGGTCGCGCGAGCGCATGGCCAGCATGCTGCGCGACCACAAGCTGCTCAATCTGACGATGATCAACGCCTGGCGCACGCTGCAGGCGACGCCGCGCAACGAGACCACGCTCGCGGTGGTCGGGCTCGAATCCGGCTTCGAGAGCGACAGCATCGCCGTCATCAGCGAACAGGACATCCTCGGCGACCGCCTGGTGCGACCGCGCCGCGCCAGCCGCAAGCTGGAGAACTTCATTTCGGAAGTCACCAGCCTGTCGCCGGGCGACCTCGTCGTCCATGTCGAGCACGGCATCGGCCGCTTCGTCGGGCTGCAGACGCTCGACGTCGCCGGTGCGCCGCATGACTGTCTCGAGCTGCGCTATGCCGGCGACACCAAGCTGTACCTGCCGGTCGAGAATATCGAGCTGTTGTCACGCTATGGATCGGAACAGACTGACGTCGAGCTCGATCGGCTCGGCGGCAGCGGCTGGCAGAACCGCAAGGCCAAGCTGAAGAACCGGATCCGCGAGATCGCCGGTGATCTGATCAAGATCGCGGCCGAGCGGTTCCTGCATGAGGCGCCGAAATGTCCGGTGCCACAGGGCAGCTACGACGAGTTCTGCGCCCGGTTCCCCTACGAGGAGACCGAGGACCAGCTGGCCTCGATCGCGGCGACGCTGAAGGATCTGGAGAGCGGCCGTCCGATGGATCGCCTGGTGTGCGGCGACGTCGGTTTCGGCAAGACCGAAGTGGCCTTGCGCGCGGCCTTCGCGGTGGCGATGGAGGGCAAACAGGTCGCCGTCGTCGTGCCCACCACGCTGCTGGCGCGCCAGCATGCCAAGAACTTCACCGAACGCTTTCGTGGCTTTCCCGTCAATATCGCCCAGGCGTCGCGTCTCGTCAGCGCCAAGGAATTGAAGGAGGTCAAGAACGGCCTCGCCGACGGCAGCGTCGATATCGTCGTCGGCACCCATGCGCTGCTCGGCAAGGCCATCAAGTTCAAGGACCTGGGCCTCGTGATCGTCGACGAGGAGCAGCATTTCGGCGTCAGCCACAAGGAGCGGCTGAAACAGTTGCGCGCGGAGGTCCATGTGCTGACCCTGAGCGCGACGCCGATCCCGCGCACCCTGCAGCTGGCGCTGACCGGCGTGCGCGAGCTGTCGATCATCGCCTCGCCGCCGGTCGACCGTCTCGCCGTGCGCACCTTCGTGGCGCCGTTCGATCCGCTGATGGTGCGGGAGGCGCTGCTGCGCGAGCGCTACCGCGGCGGGCAAGCGTTCTATGTCTGTCCGCGCATCGACGATCTCGCCGAGGCCAAGGATTTTCTCGACAAGCATGTGCCGGAAATGAAGGTCGCGGTTGCCCACGGCCAGATGCCGCCCGCCGTGATCGAGGACATCATGTCGGCGTTCTACGACGGCAAATACGACATCCTGCTGTCGACGACGATCATCGAATCCGGGCTCGACATCCCCTCGGCGAACACGCTGATCGTGCACCGGGCGGATATGTTCGGGCTGGCGCAGCTCTACCAGCTGCGCGGCCGGGTCGGGCGCTCCAAGCTGCGCGCCTATGCGCTGTTCACCCTGCCGGCGCAGCACAAGATTACGCCACAGGCGGAGCGCCGGCTGAAGGTGCTGCAGTCGCTGGAGACCCTGGGTGCCGGCTTTCAGCTTGCCTCGCACGATCTCGATATCCGCGGCTCCGGCAACCTGCTGGGCGAGGAACAGTCTGGCCACATCAAGGAGGTCGGCTTCGAGCTCTACCAGTCGATGCTCGAGGAGGCGATCACCAGCCTCAAGGCCGGCATCACCGAGCCGGTGGCCGATCACTGGTCGCCGCAGATCACGCTCGGCATGCCGGTGCTGATCCCCGACGATTACGTCAAGGATCTGTCGGTGCGGCTGTCGCTGTATCGCCGGCTGGCGGACCTCACGACCGACGACGAGATCGCTGATTTCGGCGCGGAACTGCGCGACCGCTTCGGGCCGTTGCCCGACGAGGTGCGCTATCTGTTCAAGGTCGTCGCCATCAAGGCCAACTGCCGACGGGCCAATGTGGAGAAGGTTGATGCCGGGCCGAAGGGGGCGGTGATCACGTTCCGTGACAACAACTTCGCCCATCCGGACCGGCTTGTTGCCTTCATCCGCACTCAGGGTGCCGCGGCAAAGGTCCGGCCGGACATGAAGGTGGTGTTCTTCCAGGACTGGGAAACGCCGGAGCAGCGGCTCGAAGGCGCGACCACGATTCTGCGCGATCTCGCCGCGCTCGCCGAAGGGCGTAAGGCGGCGTGAGGCCTGGAACGGAGCGCCCGGCTGTCAGGACGCCGCGCGCCGGTCGGCGGCCGTAAGCCGCGCCCGCAACGTGGCGGCGGTGTCGTGCGGCAACAGCGTGACCAGCGTCACCGCGGGGTCGATCCGCTGGTCGCGACCGCTGCCGTGCGGCGTGTGCCTGAGAACGCTGGCGAGGCGGCGGGTGATGGCGTGGGCGGCGCGCAGGTCGGTTTCGGTCAGCACCACCAGGATCGAGCCGTCGTCGTCGAGTGTCGCGAAGTCGGTCTTCCGCATCAGCCGGTTCAGAATGCGCGCGGCATCGTGGCGGATGCGGTCATGCGCTGGTTCGAAAACGAAGCGCGCCGCGGACAGTCCGGCGCCGTGCCGAAGCGCCTCGGCGGTGGCGGAGGCAAAATTCTGTTCGAAGGCGGCCTGGGTCAGCAGTCCGGTCCGCGCATCCAGCGTGCCGCCGGCGTCGAGCGACTGCAGCATGCGATGCAGCCTGGTCTCGAAGGCATGCTGCCGGATCAGCGGCAGCGCCCGCGCCGCGGCGTCGGACGCGGGCAGCGCAGCCGCTTCAAAATTGGCCAGTGTCGTCGGCGCTGCGAAGGCCCCGGCCGAACCGACGGCAATGACGGGCAGGAAGCGAAAGCGCTGGTCTTCGGCCAGCACGGTGAGGAAGGCGTCGACGACGCGCGGGCTGAAGCCGTCGCCGATGACGATGCCGTCGAACTCGCGCGCCTGCAGGTGCTTCGCGGCGGCCTCGATGCTGAGGGCGCCGATCACGCCCGTGCGTTCGCCGAGCGCAATGGACAACCCGGGATAGCAGGCGCCGCGCCCGAGCAGCAGCACGCTGGCGTCGTGGACAGGGTCACCGGCCGGCAACGTCGACCGCGCGCCGGCGTCCGCACTGCGGCGCAGCACCGTGGCATGCAAGGCGCGAACGCGCAGTGCCGCGTTGAGCCGCGCCTGCAGGCGCGCGGGAGCGTCGTCGCGCGCGGTGAAGGGCAGGCCGTTGCCGAGGTCGTCGGTCGGCGCCGGGTTGATCACGATCAGCGGGACATAGGGTTCCTTGGCGGCGACCCGTGCCGCCAGCGTGGCGAGGTGGTGCCCCGCGTCGCGGAGATCGAACGCGAGCACGGCGGCGGGCTGAACGTTCTCGACCGCTTCGGCGGCCTCGTCCCAGCGCGTGTCGATGACGGGAAACGCGTCAAATTCCGGCAGCGATGCCGATGCGCGACCGCTTGAAATGCAAAGGACGGGGGCTTGCTGGGCCATCATCGCACCGGGTGAGATCGTGGCGTAAAGGCCAGGATGGACGACCGGCACGCTACCGTGGCGCGTTTAATGTTGCGTCAATGTTGGGCGAGAATTCGCCCCGCAAGCGAATGTGAAATCCAAAACCACACTCGTGCCGCCGATTTGAAGTTCCCGCCACCTGGGCCGCACGCTCGAATGAGCAACTTCAAATCGAAAGCGGCACGAGAATCAAAGACTTGCCAGTGCCCTTTTGGTTCCGAAGTTGGTGTCGGAGGTAGCCGCAAAGCATCACGAACTTCGGAAACAGGGCACTGGAATCCACTAGTCGATCCGCGCGCGCTCGCGGAAAGCCTCGACCATCAATGGGTTAAGTCCAAGCTCCGCCAGTGCTTCGCGGGCGCGGCTGTTGTCCGGCGCGCGCCCGGCCAGGCGATACCCGCTCATGCGATCGGGCAGGGCCGTGAGCATTGTGCCTTGACCCAGCCGCTTCGCCCATTCCTGCAGGTCATTGGACAGGAAACGATAGCCGCCCACCGCCATGATGCCCGACGGCGGGGCGGTAATGCAGAGTGCGCCGCTGGCGCGGTCACGCCGCGCGGCGTAGCCGGTGTCGACGTAATCGGCCGCGGCCGGCGCCGACAGCGTCAGGCCGCCCGGTGCGGGCTGCGCCTTGTAGGCGGCCAAGGGCACCATGGGGCCGCGTAGCGCCAAAGTGCCGTGCGGCGTCAGGATGGTTTCGCCTGCGGTCGGCGAGCCTGCGACGGCCCGCGGCGCACCATGGGGACCGGGTTGCAGCGGCGCGGGGGCGCCGTCGCTGTCGCGCCGCGCGCCGAACAGACCGACCTCGCCGAACAGATAGACGTCGGTCAGCGTGGCGGAAGGCACGCTCCATTCCCCGCTTGCGAGCACCTGTTCGGGGGCGCGCCAGAGCGCGACGACGTGGCGCAATGAAGCGATCGCCTGCATCCGACCGGCATCGGCGAGCCCCAGGATCAAACCAGCGGGGCCGATGAACGCCGTGCAGGATTCCTCCGTCAGCTGCCGCGTCAACACCTCCTCGTCGAACGGATGGTGCAACGACAGCGTTCCGCCGCTCAACAGCCAAACCACCAGCGATGCGGCGAGCCCGGCAAACGACGACGGCTGCACCGCGGACAGCATCACCGCCCCCTGGCCGATGCCGCTCTCGAGAAAAACGGCGAGCCCGCCGGAAATCATCTGCAGGTGGGTCCGCGGAATCGCCCGTGAGCCGTCGGTGGTGACGTCGAAGGAAATGACCGCGGCGCGGCGCGGGTCCTGCACGGGAAACAGCATTTCCTCGTCGTCCGGAGCCGCCGCGAGGTCGAGCGGCGTCATGCCTTCCGGAAGGTCGCGGCCGAAGCCGAAGACATGGCGGATCGAAAACGCCTCGACCGCGGCATTCATGGCAAGGTCGGCGTGATTGACGCCGTCGATCGAGCCCATGGTCACGATCGCGCGCGCGCTGGTTCGATTCAACGCGGCGGCAACATCGGACTGGCGCCACAGCTGCGGCAGCTGCGCGACCACGAGGCCGGCGCGCAGCGCCGCCAGCACCGTGAGCATCAGTTCGACCGTGTTGGGGAGTTGAACGGCGATCACCGAACCGCCCGGCAGACCGGATCGCGTGAACTGCGTCGCCAGCGCGGTGACCGCGAGGTCGGCCTCGGCATAGGTCAACCCGGACGGCGCGTCTCCGGTCACCCGTCGCTTGTCCGGCGGATCCACCAGCGCCGGGACGTGGGGCTGCCGCGCCACGATGCGGCGAAAAATATCGTCGAGCGACGGCGGTGCGCCGTGCGATGGCTCGCCTGGCGACGTGCCGCCCTGCATGGGTCTCCTGGCTTCCGTGCGGTCTGACACGTCGCGGGGTCCGGCTGGTCTCATGGTCCGTGAGCGGCTGGCGTCTGCCACCAAGTTTCGGGCAGGTAGCCGCTCAGCGCTCGGGTTTGCGGCTGTTGTATCCGATTCCATCGCGCGATCCATTGCTTCTCGACGTGATAGAGCGGGATGGCGTAGCAGCCCGAGATCAGGATGCGGTCGAGCGCGCGCACCGCAGCGACGAAATCGGGCCGGTCGCGGGCTTCCAGCATCGCCGCGATCATGGCGTCGACGGCGGGCTCCTTGACCCCCATGTAGTTGCGCGTCCCCGGTATATCGGCTGCTGCGGTGCCCCAGTAGAAGCTCTGCTCGTTGCCGGGGGAAAGCGACTGATCCCAGCGATTTTCGATCATGTCGAAATCGTAGGCGAGCCGGCGCTGGTCGAACTGCACCGCATCGACGGCGCGCACCGTCACCGCGACGCCGGCGCGCCTGGCGCCGTTGGCGTAGGCCAGCGCGATTCGCTCCTGGTCCCGGGTGGTGACCAGCAATTCGAAGGCGAGCGGGGCCTTGGTGGCGCGGTTGCGCAGCGTCATCCCGTCGAGCTCGTAGCCGGCCGCGGCCAACAGCTTCAGCGCGGCAGAGAGCGTGGTGCGGTCGCGACCCGATCCGTCGCTGACCGGCAGCCGCCAGGTTCCATCCAGGACGTCCGGTCGCACCACGCCGTCGAAGCGCCGCAGCAGCTCGCGCTCGCGGGTACTGGCCGGCTGGCCATAGGCCGACAGCTCCGAACCCGGGAAAAAGCCGGCGGCGCGGGAATACAGACCAAACCAGTAATTGCGGTTGACCCATTCGAAGTCGAACAGCAGCGACAGCGCCTGTCGCACCCGGATGTCGGCGAACACCGCCCGGCGGGTGTTGAAGACGAGAAATTCTGCTGGTTTTGGCAGCCCTGTCACAATCTCGTCACGGACCACCTCGCCGCGCCGCGCGGCCGGAAAATCGTAGCCTTCATGCCAGCGCAGCGGTTCGTCTTCGCGGCGAAAATCGTACAATCCGCGCTTGAAGGCTTCGAACGCGCCGTTGGCCTCGCGGTAGAAGTCGATCCGGACCTCGTCGAAATTCCACAGTCCGCGGTTGATCGGCAGGTCGCGCGCCCAATAGTCCGGATTGCGCGTCAAGGTCAGGCTCGCGCCGGCCCTGACGGCGCTGACGCGGTAGGGGCCCGACCCCAGCGGCGGCGCCAGCGAGGTCTCCTCGAAGCGCGCCGGATCGATGGCATGGTGGGGAAGGATCGGCATCAGTCCCAGTATCAACGGCAATTCCCTGTCGCTGACCCCGCCGAAATCGAACCTGACGGTCAGCGGATCCGGCGCCTCGGCGCGGGCGACCTGGCTGTAGTAGATTTGGTGGTTTGGTCGCCCCTTGTCGCGCAGCAGTTGCCACGAGAACAGCACGTCCTCGGCCGTCACCGGAGTTCCGTCGGAAAACCGGGCCCGCGGATCGAGATGAAAGGTCACGAAACTGCGCGCGTCGTCGGTGTCGAGGCTCTGCGCCAGCAGGCCGTACAGCGTAAACGGCTCGTCCTGCCCGCGCGCCAGCAGGCTCTCCACCACATAGCCGCGGATTTGCTGGACCGGCGCCCCCTTGACGATGAAGGGGTTGAGGCTGTCGAAGGTGCCGGGCAGGCCGAACACCAGCCGTCCCCCCTTGGGCGCGTCCGGGTTGACGTAGGGCAGGTGGCTGAAATCGGGCGGAAGCGCCGGCTGTCCGATCATGGCAATGCCGTACGCGGACTGGAACGTCGATGCGGCGTGGGCGCGGGGAAGGCCAAATTCCAGGCAAGCCCCGGTGGCGATCGCGCCGGCGAGGCACAGCAGGGCCGCGACGGTCCGCCGTGCGGGCCGGTTTACCCCGATTGTGCGGTTGAAGCGCGTGCGTGATTCGGACCTCTGCACGCTTCCCTATACCACGCCGCAGGCGGCCCCTCGCGGTACGGCCATGAGGTCCTGCGGCATTGATATTTTCGGCGGTGGCTGTATGAAGGCGGCGATTGGCGAAGGCCGGGCTCCCGGCCACGCGACTGCCTCATTTGCCGCCGAAACAGCCGCCACACGGGGCGCGCGCTGGGATCAGCGGGTTTACTGCCACGGTTGAGAAAGGGTCTTCCGCAATGAATTTTCATCTCTTGGCCGTGCCGGCGCTGCCGCGCGGGCGGGTTTTGGCAGCGCTTGCCGCAGCGATGCTGTCGGCTTCGGCCGCCCATGCCCAGCAGCCTGCCCCTGCGGCCCCCGCCGCCCCCAAGGCTGCGAGAACCGCTCCCAAGGCGGCTCCCAAGCCGGCCGCGCCCGCGGCACAGGCCCCTGCCGCCCCGGCGGCGCCGGCCCCCGCCGGCGGGCAGCCGGCGGCCCAGCCGCCCGCGGAGCAGCAGCAGATCCAGCTGATCTATGCGCCCTGGACCAAGTTTTGCCTGAAGGGGCAGGACCCCAGCGCCAAGCAGATCTGCTTCACCGGCAAGGATGGCCGGATCGAGTCGGGCCAGCCCGTCGTCGCCGCGGTCATCATCGAGCCGGAAGGCGAGGCCAAGAAGGTGCTGCGCGTGACGCTGCCGCTCGGCATGCAATTGGTGCACGGGACCCGCGTCATCGTCGACAACAACACGCCGGTGCAGGCTCCGTATGTGATCTGCTTCTCCAATGGTTGCATGTCGGACTACGAAGTCTCGGCGGAGATGATCGCCAACCTCAAGAAGGGGCAGAACCTGATCGTCCAGGCGATCAATTCCAACGGCGCGCCGCTGACGTTGCCGCTGCCGCTGACCGAGGCCGGTGGTGGCGGCTTTGCCAAGGCCTATGACGGCCCGCCGACCGACCCCAAGGTGTTCGAGGAAAACCAGAAGAAGCTGCAGGAAGAGCTGCAGAAGCGCGCCGAAGAGGCGCGGCAGAAGCTCGAGGCGACCCAGCCACCAGCGCCGAAGCAGTAACGCGCGGCGCTCCCTGACACGAAAAAGCGCGCAGCTCTGCGCGCTTTTTTGTTGGCTGGCGGTGTTGTCGGTTGCCGCGTCGCTTCGGGCAGGGGATCTGACGGTGGCGGCTGCGTCAGTTCAGCGAGGAATTGCGCGGGCGGTAGCCGCCGGCCTTGTCCTTGACGAAGATTTCGGCGACCTGCGAGTGCCGGATCGGCTCGCCGGAGTCGTCGGGCAGCAGGTTCTGTTCGGAAACGTAGGCGACATACTCGGTATCGGAGTTCTCGGCCAGAAGATGGTAGATGGGCTGATCCTTGTGCGGCCGCACCGACTCCGGGATCGAGAGCCACCATTCCTCGGTGTTGTTGAACTCCGGATCGATGTCGAAAATCACCCCGCGGAACGAGAATATCCGGTGGCGGACGATCTGACCGATCTGGAACTTGGCGGTTCGGGTCTTTATCATCTTTGGTCGAATAGACCAGGATTGCGCCCGAAGCTAGTGGCAAACGCGTTCCGCGCGGCGGGCCCGACCTCCGGGGCTAGTGCCCGCTTTTCGACGTTCGTGATACATCGCATCGATTTCTTTCACAAACGTAGAAAAGCAAAGGGCACTAGCAGGTATATGATTCTAGTACCCTTTTGTTTCCGAAGTTCGTGAAAGAAGTTGCAGCGAACGTCTCACGAACTTTGGAAACGGGGTACGAGGGACCGGCTGGTCCTGAATTGCCGCCCGGGCGTCACAATCCAATGATCGATATCCTCAATCTCGCGTTGCCCTATTTCGGGCTGATATTCGTCGGCTACGCCTGCGGCAAGATCAGAGGCTTGCCCGAGGCGGGCCTTGCCTGGATGAATTTCTTTCTTCTCTACGTGTCGCTGCCGGCGTTGTTTTTCCGGATTCTGGCGCAGACCCCGTTCGAAGAACTCAACAATCTGCCGTTCGTCGTCGCCACCACCTCGGCCACGGCGCTGGCCTTCGCCCTGTCGGCGCTGGCCGGCCGCCTCATTGGCCGATTGTCGCTGCGGCAGGCGACAATGGCCGGGCTCGCCGGGGGCTATGGCAACATCGGCTACATGGGCCCCGGCCTCGCGCTGGCAACCCTCGGCGCCAAGGCAGCCGCGCCGGTGGCGTTGATCTTCTGCTTCGACAACATCCTGCTGTTCTCGCTGGCGCCGGCGTTGATGGCGCTGTCGCAGGGCCGGCGTCAGTCGCTGTGGCCGACTTTGCTGACGGTGATCAAACAGATCGTGTTCCACCCGCTGATTGTTGCCGCCTACTGTGGAACCATTGTTGCGGCGCTGCGCTGGCACCCGCCGGTCGTGATCGATGGCACGTTGCAGTTCCTGCAGTCGGCGGCGGCGCCGGTCGCCCTGTTCACGTTGGGCGTCACCGTGGCGTTGCGGCCGTTCGAGCGCATGCCGTGGGAAGTCGGCGGTGTCATTGTGGTCAAGCTGCTGCTGCACCCTCTGATCGTCGGCTGTCTGCTCGTCGCACTCGGACCGTTCGTCCGTGAATGGGCGGCGACCGCTATCCTGATGGCGTCGCTGCCGCCGGCGCTCAATGTCTTCGTGATCGCGCGGCAATACGACAGCTGGATCGAGCCGGCGTCGGCCGCCGTGCTGCTCGGAACGTTCGCGTCGGTGGTGACCCTGACCACCGTGATGTGGGCGCTCAAGGCCGGACTGATCGTGCTGCCGTGATCGCTAGTTCGGTGGATTTGACATTCGCTTCAGCATTGCCGCGAGTCTCCAAGCGAATGTCAGAACCGGGACACCAGGTCTCCGCGCGGGGTTCGCCACGACGGTGCCAGGCCCTCGCGCATGGCCAGGCGCCGCAGCGGTCCGGCGTGGCCGAGCAGCAGCATTCCCAGCGCGCGCAATCCCTGAACCGGCAGCAACGTGCTCAGCAGGCTGCGATTGGCGATGTCGATGGCGAAGGTGCGCGAGGCACTATCGGGCCGCCTCATGCGCTCGAAGCGCGCCAACGCCGCGGGCGCGCCCGGGTCTTCGCCGCGGCCAAGCGCGTCGACCACGATGTCGGCGATGTCGGAGGCATCCCGCAATCCGAGGTTCAGTCCCTGCGCCCCGATCGGCGGCACCACGTGCGCGGATTCGCCGACCAGCACCACGCGCTGCGTGGCGAGTCGTTTCGGCTTCTCGATGGCGAGCGGAAAGGTGTGGCGGGCGCCCTCGACGCGCATCCGACCGAGGATAGTGCGAGCGCTGTTCGGCGGCAAGCGCTAGCGCCTCATCGTCGAGCGCCATCAGCCGCTCGGTTTCACGCGGGGTCGTGACCCAGACGATACTGGTGCGATCGCCGGGCAGGGGCACGAACACGCACGGACCGTTGACGGTGTGAAATTCGGTCGACACGTCGCCATGCGGCCGGCTGTGCGACACGTTGAAGGTGACCGCGGTCTGGTTCAGCGGGCGACGGCTCACCTCGATGCCGGCGGCATCGCGGCTGAGCGAATGGCGCCCGTCGGCGCCGACCAGCAGCCGGGCGGTCAGTTCACGGCCCTGTCGGGTCCTGATCGCGACGTCCTGCGGTCGCGGCACGACGGATTCGGCGTCGTCATCGATGCGGGTCAGTCCGGCCAATTCGGCCGCGCGACCTTCGAGCGCCTCGACCAGAATTCTGTTCTCGACATTGTATCCGAACACGTCGCAGCCGATCTCGTCGCTCGAAAAGCGCACCTCCGGCGCGCGAATAAGCCGCCCGGTATCGTCGACCAGCCGCATCACCCGCAGCGGCGCGGCGTCCGAGACGCAGTGCGACCATACGCCGAGCGAGTCAAGAAAATCGACCGACTGGCCGAGCAGCGCGGTGGTGCGGTTGTCGGCATAGGGCGCGCGCTTCGCCATCAGCACCGTGCGCGCCCCGCCAAGCGCCAGGCCGATCGCGGCGGCGAGACCCGCGGGTCCGCCGCCCACCACGGCAACGTCATAGGGTTCGTTGGAAGACGATATGAGATCGGTCATGATGGCCAATCTTATAGAATCAATTGCCGCCTACGCAATTGATTCAGCCCAACCCGACGATTTGTCGGCAGGCCGGGTTGTGCAATGTTCCGGCTTTCCTGCTATTCAATTGCGGACCGATGACCTCGCAGGACCCACCAGATCAACAGTCGGCGCCGCGCGCGGAGCGGATGACGGCGTTTTCCGTACATGTCCTGACCGCGCTGGGCGGCGGCGTCGCGCTGCTGGCGTTGCTGGAAGCGGTGCGGGAGCATTGGGCGGCGATGTTTGCAATGCTTGGCGCGGCGCTGCTGATCGACGTCATTGACGGCCCGCTGGCGCGCCGGCTCGACGTGGCCGGCAAGCTCCCGGACTGGTCGGGAGACACGCTCGATCTCGTGGTCGATTTCGTGACCTACGTGTTCGTTCCGGCCTATGTCATCACGGCGAGCGGCTTCTTGCTACCGCTTGCCGCGCCCTTGCTCGGGATGGCGATCGTGTTCACCGGAGCACTGTATTTCGCCGATCGCCGCATGAAAGCGGATGACAATCATTTTCGCGGATTTCCGGCGCTGTGGAACGCCGTCGCATTCTACCTGTTCCTGCTGAAGCCGGGGGCGGGGCTGTCCACCGCCGTCGTGGCGCTGCTGGTGGTCCTGACCTTCGTGCCGTTTCATGTCGTCCACCCGGTGCGCGTGGCGAGATTGCGCAGCTTCAACCTCGCGGCGATCGTCGTGTGGGCGGGGCTTGCCATCCTCGTCATCGTCAGGAATTTCGAGGTGCCCTGGATGATCAGCGCGGCGCTGTGCGCGATCGCGGCCCATATTCTCGGCAGCGATCTGCTGCTGCGGCTGGTGGCGCGGATTGCAGCGGCAACCAGATGACGGCGCTGCTGCTCTCTCCGGAGTCATGGATCGCGCTTTTCACGCTGGTCGCGCTCGAGATTGTTCTGGGCATCGACAACGTGATCTTTCTGTCGGTGCTGGTCTCTCGGATTCCTCCGCAGCAGGCCACGCGCGCCCGCCAGCTCGGCCTCGCGCTGGCGTTGATCTTTCGCATCGTGCTGCTGGCGGCCCTGGTCTGGCTGATCGGCCTGACCGCGCCGGTCATCACCGTGGGGCACAACGCGTTCTCGTGGCGCGATCTGATCCTGATCGGGGGCGGCGCGTTCCTGATCGCGAAAGCGACCCACGAAATTCACCACGAGGTCGAGGCGCGCGACGGCGAGGGGACGGCGTCGCCCGCTGCCGCGTTGGTCTGGGTGATCCTCCAGATCGTCGCCGTCGACATCGTGTTCTCGCTCGACTCCATCATCACGGCGATCGGCATGGTGCAGGATCTCGCGATCATGGTCGCCGCTGTGGTCGTTGCCTGCGCCATCATGTATGCCGCCTCCGGGCCGGTTTCGGGCTTCATCGCGCGGCATCCCACCACCAAGATGCTGGCGCTCGCCTTCCTTGTCCTGATCGGCGTCGCGCTGGTCGCCGACGGCTTCGCGTTTCACATTCCGCGCGGTTATATCTATTTCGCGATCGCGTTCTCGCTCGCGGTCGAGTCGTTCAACGTCATGGCACGGCGCAACCGGGCCCGGTTACAGGCCGTGGCGAAGCCCGATGTCGCGCCCGATGGGCCATGACGGGTTGCTCTGCCGCAAGCCCGGCCGTAAGCTGATAATGTTAGTGATTTAAGTCGGGGCGCGGGAGTCGGAAGAAATGGCCAAGGTCGTGCGAGTCCATCAGGTCGGCGGCCCGGAGGTGCTGACCTATGAGGATATGGACGTGCCGCCGCCGGGGCATGGCGAGGTGCGCATTCGCCAGCGTGCGATCGGTCTGAACTACATCGACGTGTATTTCCGTACTGGTCTGTACAAGGCGCCGGCGCTGCCGTTCGTTGCAGGCAGCGAGGCCTCCGGCGAAGTGGTGTCGGTCGGGCCGGGCGTGACCAATTTTCACCCCGACGACCGCGTGGCCTATTTTTCCAATCTCGGTGGCTACGCGACCGAGCGGAATTTTCCCGCCGACAAGCTTGTCAAGCTTCCGGACATGATCAGCCACGAACAGGCCGCGGTGCTGATGCTCAAGGGGCTGACGGTCTACTATCTGCTGCACAAGACCTATCCCGTCGGGCCGGGACGTCGCGTCCTGATCCATGCGGCGGCCGGCGGAATCGGATTGCTGGCGTGCCAGTGGGCCAAGGCGCTCGGCGCCCAGGTGATCGGCACCGTCGGCTCACAGGCCAAGGCCGAGATGGCGCTTTCCAACGGCTGCGACCACGTCATTCTCTACAACGAGGAAGACTTCGTCGCGCGCGTCAAGCAGATCAGCCGCGGCGAGTTGTGCGATGTGGTCTATGACGGCGTCGGCAAGGCGACGTTCCCGGGCTCGCTGTCGTGTCTGCGGCCGCGCGGCCTGTTCGTATCCTTCGGCAATGCCTCGGGGCCAGTGCCGCCGTTTTCGCTGCTGGAGTTGAACAATCACGGCTCGCTGTTCGCGACCCGCCCCAAGCTCACCGACTATGTCGGGACCCGGGCCGAGCTGATCGAGGCGGCCGATACGATGTTTGCCGCGGTGATCAACGGCAGCCTTCACGTTCCGATTCATCACGCCTACGCGCTCAAGGACGCGCAAAAGGCGCATCGCGACCTCGAGAGTCGGGCCACGACCGGGGCGTCGATCTTTCGGCCGTAGCCGCGCGCCGTCCGGCGCCGGTTCAGAAGCCGACCACGGTTCCGTGCAAATCGTAGGCGTCGGCGCGTTCGATCTTCGCCGTGACGATGTCCCCGGCGCGCAGCGGGCGCCGGCTCGCCAGGTAGACGGTGCCGTCGATTTGCGGCGCATCGGCCTTCGAGCGTCCCTTGGCTACCGTCGCGCCGGCTTCATCGATGATGATTTGCTGCCGCGAGCCGACCTTGCGCTTGAGGCGGCGGGCCGAAATCTTCTGCTGGCACGCCATCAACGCGTTCCAGCGCTCGGCCTTGACCTCGTCAGGAACCGGGTTTTCCAGGCTGTTGGCGGGGGCGCCGGCCACCGGTTCGAATTTGAAGCAGCCGACGCGATCGATCTCGGCCTCGTCGAGCCAGTCGAGCAGGTCGGTGAACTCCGCATCGGTCTCGCCGGGAAAGCCGACGATGAACGTCGAGCGCAGGGCGAGGTCCGGGCATTGCGCGCGCCAGGTCTTGATGCGCGTCAGCGTCCTGTCCTGGGCCGCCGGGCGGCGCATGCGCTTCAGCACCTCCGGATTGGCGTGCTGAAACGGAATGTCGAGATAGGGCAGCACCCGGCCGTCGGCCATCAGGCCGATGACCTCGTCGACATGGGGATAAGGGTAGACGTATTGCAGGCGCACCCATGCGCCGAGGCTGCCGAGTTCGCGCGCCAGATCGACGAAGCGGGCGCGCACCTCGCGGTCCTTCCACCGGGCCGGCGCGTATTTCAGATCGACGCCGTAGGCCGAGGTGTCCTGCGAGACCACGAGCAGTTCGCGGACGCCGGCATTGACCAGCTTCTCGGCCTCGCGCAGCACGTCGTCGGCCGGGCGCGACACCAGGTCGCCGCGCAGCTTCGGAATGATGCAGAAGGTGCAGCGGTTGTTGCAGCCCTCGGAGATCTTGAGATAGGCGTAGTGCCGCGGCGTCAGCTTGATGCCCTGCGGCGGAACCAGATCCAGATGCGGATCGTGCAGCGGCGGGATGGCGCGATGGACCGCCTCGAGCACGCTCTCGTATTGCTGGGGGCCGGTGATCGACAACACGCCGGGGTAGGTCTGTTCGATCTGCTCGGGTTCCGCGCCCATGCAGCCGGTGACGATGACCTTGCCGTTCTCCGCCATCGCCTCGCCGGTGGCGGAGAGCGATTCCCGCTTGGCGCTGTCGAGAAAGCCGCAGGTATTGACGATCACGAGGTCGGCGCCGTCATGCTTGCGGGCGAGTTCGTAGCCCTCGGCCCGCAGCCGCGTGATGATACGCTCGGAATCGACCAGGGCCTTGGGGCATCCCAGCGACACAAAGCTCACTTTTGGCGCAATGCTCTTGTCCATCAATCTGCATCCGGTTAGAAGCGAAGGAGCTAGCCTTGAACACCTCGGATTTCAAGGGCTGCGGGTGCTTGCAGGCCAGAGCTGGGCCGGCGACTGCTGGGCCTGACGCGGATTTCACTGTCCGGGACCCGCGGGGCAATCCGGGAGCCTGTTAAATGAGCCGGAAATGCCGACGGACTCCAGCTTCAAGATCCTGATCGTCGACGAAAGTCCGATCCGCGCCGCCATTCTCGAGGAAGGGTTGCGCGATGCCGGCTTTACCGCCGTCTCCCATGTCAGCGAGATGCACAGCCTGCTGGCGCGGATCTATGCGATCGATCCGGACGTGATTCTGATCGACCTCGAAAATCCTAGCCGCGACGTGCTCGAACAGATGTTCCAGGTTAGCCGCGCGGTGAGGCGGCCGATCGCCATGTTCGTGGATCAGAGCGACTCGGCCTCGATCCAGGCCTCGGTCGACGCCGGCGTTTCGGCCTATGTCGTCGACGGCCTCCGGAAGGAGCGGATCAAGCCGGTGCTGGATCTCTGCATCTCGCGCTTCAATGCGTTCGCCCGGCTGCAGGATGAACTCGACCGCGCCCGGACAGCGCTCGAGGACCGCAAAGTGATCGATCGCGCCAAGGGCATCCTGATGAAGCTCAAGGGATTGACCGAGGACGAGGCCTATGTGCTGATGCGCTCGACCGCGATGCGCGAAAAGAAGAAGATTGCGGACATCGCCCAGTCGATCGTCACGGCGGCGGAGGTGTTGAAATGACGAACACGCCGCTGCGCATCGGGTTCATTCCGCTGGTCGACGCCGCCGCGCTGGTGGTGGCGGTCGATCGCGGATTCACCGCCGAACAAGGGCTTGACGTCACGCTGGTGCGCGAAGTGTCGTGGTCCAACGTTCGCGACAAGCTCAACCTCGGCCTGTTCGACGCCGCGCACCTGCTGGCGCCGGTCGCCATCGCCTCGAGCCTGGGGCTTGGCCACATCAGGATGCCGATCGTGGTGCCGCTGACGCTTGGGGTGAACGGCAACGCCATCACCGTATCGCCGGCGCTTCACGCGGCGATCATGGATCACGTCACGGGCGATCCGGCCGATCCGATGACGACGGCCCGGGCGCTCGCCGGGGTCGTCGAGGCGCGCCGGCGCGGCGGCCTCGAGCCGCTGACCTTTGCCATGACGTTTCCGTTCTCGACCCACAATTATCAGCTGCGGTTCTGGATGGCGGCCGGCGGCGTCGACCCGGACGAGGACGTCAAGCTGGTGGTGTTGCCGCCGCCGCTGATGGTCGACAGTCTGGCGAATGGTCATGTCGATGCGTTCTGCGTCGGCGCGCCGTGGAATTCGGTGGCGGTCGATCGCGGCGTGGGACATATCCTGCACTTCGTCTCCGATATTCTGGTGCGCGCCGCCGAAAAGGTGCTGGCGGTGCGTCAACGCTGGGCGGTCGAAAACCCGGACACTCTTGCGGCCTTGACCCGCGCCTGTCATCGCGCCGCCCTGTTCATCGGGATGCCGCAGAACCGAGCCGAGACCGCCGATATCCTGGCCAGCCCGGAGCGGATCGGCGTCGATGCCGAGGTGATCCGGCGTACGCTCGACGGACGGCTGAAGATCGCGCCCGACGGCACGGTCCGCGAGAGCGGGCGCTATCTGCTGGTCGGCCGGGAGGATGCGACGAGGCCTGACCCGGTGCAGGCGGCATGGCTCTACGCCCAGATGGTGCGCTGGGGACAAGCGGCCTTCGCGCCGGATGCGCTGAAGATCGCGACATCCGTCTTCCGTCCCGACCTTTACGACGCCGCGGTCGGCGCGGCCGGGCCATCGGCCCCTACAACGCCCGACGGGATCGGCGCATTCGCCGGTCCGGCGTTCGATCCCAACGACATCGCGGGATATCTCGCGTCGTTCGCCATCGGGCGCCGTTCAGGGCCATAAGCCCCCCGACGCGCATCGCGCTGCTTAATTGTTGTGCGATGCATATAAAACCAGCGATGTGCAACTATCACAGGCCTCGGCGTTGCCCGGCGCGTCCGCGATGATTCGCTGAAACAAAACAAATTCAATAGGTTACGTGGCTTCGGAAACTGGCACGGAGTTTGAATAATCGAGTTTGGCTGAGACGAAGGCCAACGGTCCGCTGATGGACCAACAGCATTGCCGCTGACCTGGGGAGACGCGTTGCGTGGTCTCAGGCGCGGCTTTTTTTGTTTCGGACCGAGCCGTGACGCAGCGGCGTGAAACGGAATGAGGGACGCAGCCACGATGAGCAAGCATGAGAGATCTAAATGAGTGAAGCGCTCGTCATCATCGGCAACGGCATGGCGGCGGCGCGTCTGGCCGAAGAACTCGCCAAGCGGGCGCTCGGCAAATATGCGGTCGCCATCATCGGCGACGAGCCGCGGCTCGCCTACAATCGCGTGCTGCTCTCCTCGATGCTGGCCGGCGACGTCACCTCCGATGACCTGGAGCTGAAGCCGGCGCGGTGGTGGCGCGATCGCGGCGTGACGCTGAGCTACGGTCGCGCGGCGATGTCGGTCGACGTCGCCCATCGCAGGGTGCGGCTGGCGGACGACCGCTTGGTGCCGTTCTCGAGACTGGTGTTCGCCACCGGGTCTCAGGCGATCCGGCTGAACGTGCCGGGAGCCGATCTCGACGGCGTGCACACCTTTCGGGACAGCGACGATGTCGATCGCCTGCTGCGACTCGCCGCCGGCCGGAAACGCGTCGTGGTGGTCGGCGGCGGACTGCTCGGGCTGGAAGCCGCGTATGGGCTCGTCAAGGCGGGCGCGGAGGTCACGCTGGTGCATCTGATGGACCGGCTGATGGAGCGCCAGCTCGACGCGCCGGCCGCGGCGCTGCTCAACCGGCTGGTCGAAGCCAAGGGTGTGTCCGTCAGGCTCAATACCAGCACCTCGCGTATCGTCGGCACGACCGCGGTCGAAGGCGTCGAATTCTCGTGCGGCAGCCGCGTCGATGCCGACGCGGTGATTTTCGCGGCCGGCATCCGTCCCAATGCGGGGCTGGCGCAGCAGGCGGGGATCGCCGTCAACCGCGGCATCGTTGTCGACGACACGCTGCAGACCTCGGTTCCGGGAATCTACGCGATCGGCGAATGCGCCGAACACCGCGGCACCTGCTATGGCCTGGTGGAACCCGCCTATGAGCAGGCCCGCGAGCTCGCCTCCGTGCTGGCCGGACGCGACGGTTCGTATGCGGGCAGCGTGGTCGCGACCAATCTGAAAGTCTCGGGCGTCAACGTGTTTTCGGCCGGCGATTTTCTTGCCGCGGCCGGTGGCGAGATCCTCGAACTGCGCGACGATCGGCTCGGCACCTACAAGAAGCTGGTGATCGCCCAAGGCCGGCTCACCGGCGCGGTGCTGGTGGGCGATACCGAGCACGCGCTCTGGTATCTCAATCTGATCCGAAGCGGAGAGGATGTCGCGACAATCCGCTCCAGCCTGATGTTCGGCCCTGCGCGGGACGAGCGAAAGGCGGCATGACGATGTCGGCCGATTTCTCGCCGGAGCAGAAACGCTACATCGAAGGCTTTGCCTCCGGGCTCAGCGTGTCGCGGCTGCGGCCGGCCGGCGTGGCGAAGGCAGAGCCGGTCGGCCCGGACGCGATTCATCTCAAGGCGCAGGACCGCACCGTCGCGGCCGGCGGCAAGCTCAACGCCGAAGAGAAGATCAAGCGCGAGGAACACCCGTTCGACGCCTATCC